>DASSWV010000097.1:0-5427 GCA_035704545.1 Pelobium sp. | reverse complement strand
CTTTTTTATGGAATTCAAGAATACTTTGTATTTCCTGCCCTCTGCCGGGCAATGGCAGGCACTTTTTTTCGTTTTTCTATATTTTCTGTTTGATGGAACTCAAGAGTGCTTTGCAATTTTCCGAAAAAAGTCCCCAAACCCCAGCGTAGCGAACACATGAAAGCCTATGAAAAGCAATAATTAAATTGAATAAACTCTCGCCTGCGCCGGTTGCTACAAAGGTTTGCTATTATTTCTTCATCATTTCCGCAACCGCCAAGGGCGAATAAAAGCTCAATTAACGGCAGTGCTTGGGCTGGATATTGTCGATAGACCCAAAACTCACGTTAAAATATTATTCTTTTATATTAAGAGAGCTATAGGAAGAATTGAATAGATGCTAATTCCCTACCTACCTTTTGCACTCCGTTTAAAATACGTTGTGTTTGTGTTGGAGATGGTTTTTTTGTTCCATTGATATATTGCGCTAGCAAACTTTGGTTCATGCCTATACGCTCGCTTAATGCCTTTGCATTGATAACTTTATAGAACTCAAAGAAACTTGCTAAATCTGGCTTTAATTCTATTTCATCAATGACATAGGTAAAGCCTTTGTCTTTAAAACTCAAATTAACGGCTTCTATGATGTTATTCTTTAATTCGTCAATATCATTGCCCTCTGTGGCTATAAAGTTTTTGCCTGCTGTTGTATGTGCGCTAAAGCCGTCATCCTCTTTGATAACGGTCATTGTGATTTTTGGCTTTTTCATCTTTTGGTTGTTTTAATTTGTGCCTGTTTTAGTATAGCGTTACAAAGTCCTTTTTTAACTTCTTTACTGCCATGGTTTGGTACGGTTAATTGTTCCGGCTTTGTAGGGTGTTCCATCATTACATGGCTTCCGCTTTGCCTTATTTCAATCCAACCGTCACGTTTTAATAGCTTAAACAATTCGCTATACTTCATAATCAAAGGTAATAAATTTATTACTTACTTAAACAACTTTTAGTTTACTTTCTTTTGGTGCGCCCCATGCTTTAAGCATCACTAATTTTTTACGTTTCTCAGTTACATTTACGTATTTCTTAAAGCTTTCATAAGTTTCGTGGCCACTAATGGTCATTATTTCTTCAGCTGACATCCCCTTTTATAATGAAAGGGTTACAAATGTTTTCGGGCGTTATGGATAGGCTCATGGTTGGGTACGGGAACAAACCTACCCTTAAGCTAATATTGTATAATATTTCCTGTTTTTTGCCAAAATTTCCAAAGTATTATTGATATAAATGCATCAAAAAAAGAAGTGTTTTACTTGTTGAAATGATGCGAAAATTATTATGTTTGATAATAAGCGTTAATTTGACATTAATTAAAAGATCAGGTTGATTTTTTATTGCAAACCAGTTAAAAAAACAATAAAATGTAGGTTCTATCTTTAAGGATAACGCTGAAAATAAATGAGTAGAGATGCTTTTTACCGCAAAGCTAAAAGCATAAAACTTATACTATTTATGCACATACTCGTATTATAAATACTTGAAAAACATTTTAAAAAATGATTCCTAATTTAAATATTTATTTCCCTGGAAAATTGGTTTTTGCGAACAACTGTTTGTCAGATTTGCCAGAAGAAGTTGCGCAATTAAAACCCCATCAAGTTTTAATTATAACTATCCAACCACTTTTGCCTAGGCTTCAAAACTTAATAGCACAGTTAGAAAATAAGGGAATTGCTGTTGCTACAGATACCAGTATTTTGCAGGAACCTTCTTTCAGCGATTTTGAGACTTTGATGGCAAAAGTTACGCCCTTAAAACCAGATGTGGTAATTGGGATTGGCGGCGGTAGCGTGTTAGATATTGCAAAATTGGTGGCTGCGCAACTAGATAATCCGCAACAATTAAGAGATTACGTGGGCAATGGCTTATTAAACGGAAGAAAGAAAAAACTCATTTGTGTGCCCGCAACTGCAGGGACGGGGAGTGAAGCTTCGCCAAACGCCATTTTGGTAGATGATACCGATAACCAGAAAAAAGGGATTATCAGTCCGTTTTTAGTGCCTGATATTATCTACGTAGATCCGTTACTCACCATCAGTGTTCCACCGCATATTACAGCGGCTACAGGTTTAGACGCCTTAACTCATTGTTTGGAGGCATACACCAATAAATTTGCGCAACCTTTCATAGATATGTTTGCCTACGAAGGAATGCGTTTAATTGCTGCAAATATTGTTACTGCTGTAAAAGATGGCGCTAATGAACAAGCAAGAGAAAAAGTAGCTATGGGAAGTCTGTTGGGTGGTTTTTGCCTGGGTCCGGTAAATACAGCTGGCGTTCATGCTTTAAGTTATCCTTTGGGCAGTACTTTCCATTTGGCGCATGGCTTATCTAATGCCTTGCTATTGCCTTATGTAATGGAATTTAATATTTCTGCTGCACCAAGTCGGTATGCGGATGTGGCGGTAGCGCTGGGTTGTAACCGAGAAGCGGATGATTTAAAAACAGCACAAAATGGTGTAGAAAAAATTAAGGAATTGATTCAAGAATGTGGCATCCCGGATAGGTTGAGAGATTTGGATATTCCGGAAAGTGCAATTGAACAAATGGCTATTGATGCCATGAAAATCCAGCGTTTATTGAAAAATAATCCGAGAGAAATCACTCAGCAAGATGCCATCAATATTTTTAAATCAGCTTATTAACCATGACAGAGAAAAAATATCACGGAGTAATTATACCTGCCGTAACACCATTAACTTTTGATTTTAAATTGGATGAAGCAGGTGTCGAAAAAATGTTCGATAACTTTTACAAGCATCAAGTACATCCTTTTATTTTAGGAACAACGGGCGAGTCGGTGTCTTTAACTCATCAAGTCAAAAAAGATTATTTAAAAGCTGTGTATAAAAACAAAAAAGCAGATACTTTTTTGTACGCAGGTATTTCTTCTAATTGTTTACAGGAATCTATTGATTTTGCAAATGAATGTGCAGATGCTGGTGTTGATGCAGTGGCGGCAACTTTGCCTGCTTATTATGCACTTACCGAAAGCCAGATGAAAACCTATTTTGAGCAGTTGGCAAATGCGATAAAAGTTCCTTTAATCATCTATAATATTCCTGCAACTACGCACATGAGTATTCCATTGCCATTGATTGATGAACTAAGTCATCATGAAAATATTGTAGGCGCAAAAGATTCTGAAAGAAGCGAAGAAAGATTGGATGAATCTATCCGGTTGTGGAAAGATAGAAAAGACTTTAGTCATTTTTTAGGGTGGGCAGTAAAAAGTGCCTATGCTTTAATTAACGGAAGTGATGGCTTAATCCCCAGCACCGGGAATTTAATACCATCCATCTATACGGAAATGGAGAAAGCTTTTGTTGCCGGCGACGAGGCTAAGACCCATGAAATGCAACGTTTAAGCGATGTATTTGGTGACGTTTACCAAGGTGGTAGAACTTTAGGAGAAAGTTTGTGGGCGTTAAAAGTATTGATGAACGATGCCAAGCTATGCCAGTCTTTTGTGATGCCTCCGCTACAGGAAAAATCCAAAGAAGAAGAAATAAAATTATTAGAAACGTATCGAGAAATCCTTCATAAAGAAAACTTTGCAACTAGTTAAAAGAAGAATTTCAATAAAAGCATAAAACAATGAACAAACCAATTATAGCCATTACCATGGGCGATCCAGCAAGCATAGGTCCCGAAATCGCCATTAATGCTTTGCTGAAAAAAGAGATTTATGATATTTGCAATCCTATAATCGTAGGCGATGCAGGAGTGTTTAAAAACATTACTGACTTGCTTAAGTTAGATGCCGAAATCAATGTAATTACTAATGTAAAAGAAGCCAAATTTGAATGGGGTAAACCCGATGTTTTGGATTTGAATAATGTAGTTATTGATGAATTGGTTTTTGGCGAAATTTCGGCCATGTGCGGAGAAGCGGCATTTCAATCTGTTAAAAAAGCGATTGAATTGGCTATGGAAAAAGAAGTTGATGCTACTGTTACCGGACCAATCAATAAAAAATCCATTAACGAAGCCGGACATCATTTTGCAGGTCATACAGAAATATACGCCGAGTTTACCGGAACAAAAAAATACGCCATGTTATTGGTAGAAGAAAACATGAAAGTGATTCATGTGAGTACCCATGTTTCCTTACGTCAAGCTTGTGATCTGGTGAAAAAAGAACGCATTTTAGAAGTAACAGAGTTGCTGTTAAACGGTATGAAAAGCCTAGGAGAAACCAATCTAAAAATCGGGATTGCAGGCTTAAATCCGCATGCAGGAGACAGCGGTTTGTTTGGTACAGAAGACGATTTAGAAATTTTACCGGCGGTTTTAGAAGCCAGACGGCTAGGTTATGATGTGGAAGGGCCAGTTCCGCCTGACACCTTATTTGCCAAAGCAAGTACCGGTGCTTACGGTGGCGTAGTAGCCATGTATCACGATCAGGGACATATCCCTTTTAAATTGGCGGGTTTTAAATGGAACGCCGAAAAAAAAATAATGGACAGTGTAAAGGGTGTTAACATTACCATGGGCTTGCCAATTATCAGAACTTCTGTGGATCATGGAACTGCTTTTGAAATTGCAGGTAAAGGAATTGCCAGTCCTGATGCGATGGTTTTAGCCATTGAAAGTGCAGTGCAGTTAAGCAAATACAGAAAAGCAAATAACCTATAAATGATAGCAGTTATTGCAGATGATTTTACCGGAGCGGCCGAATTAGCAGGCATTGCTTTGCAATATAATTTATCTGTGATGCTTTGCACTCATGATATTGTTGTCCATGATGTAGATATTCTAATCGTTTCTACCAACAGCAGGTCTTTAAGTAAAGCAAATGCCATTGAAGCGACTAAAAAAGCGGTGTTGGACTTGCTAAAACTCAATCCCGTTTATATTTATAAAAAGGTTGATTCCGTTTTACGAGGTTATGTTTTACAAGAGTTAGAGGTTCAGATGTTTTGTTTGGGATTAGAAAAAGCTTTGTTATTGCCTTCAAATCCATCGCTTGGAAGAACAATTGAAAACAAAAAATACTACATCAATCACATCGAAATTTCGGATACAAGTTTCGCAAACGACCTTGAATTTGCCATTAAAAATTCCGATATATCATTGATGTTAAAGGCAAATGGAGATGTTGGTTTAAATGTTTTAAAAGTAACCGACGAATTGCCTTTACAGGGAGTAATCGTGGGCGAAGTAAAAACAGAAAAAGATATTGATGACTGGATTGATAAAATAGATGATCAGTTTCTTTTTGCCGGCGCCGGCGATTTTTTCGATAGATTATTGCAGAGGTCTTTTCAAAAAAAGCAGGCAGCAACAGTAATCACATTGGCATCTCCACATTTATACGTAAGTGGTACCTCATTTAAAAAAAGTGCGGAAAGCATAAAATGCATCGCAAAAAAAATTGGCAGGGTTCAT
>DASSWV010000088.1:0-4958 GCA_035704545.1 Pelobium sp. | reverse complement strand
CACTACACCATTTGTAGTAACCATATTCGTAATTGCAATATTTTCTGCGGTACTGTTTCCAATTCCTTTAACCTTTGCACCACCGGTTAACGTTATAGTTACGTTTGCGCCATTAACCGTCGCTGGTGTTGCACCATCTGTTAGGTCTGTTGAAAAAACTCTTCCAGATACCACATGGTAGGTTAAAATTGGGGTTAAAACCTCTTTTGTGGCTGCAGTAACAGCAGCTTCAGAAGCAAATCCGGCGGCAATAAATGCGTCATTTGTTGGGGCGAAAACTGTAAATGGACCTGTCCCGCTTAAGGTAGTGGCTAAATCTGCCTTTAGTACTGCGGCCACCAGAAAGCTTAAGTTTGGATTTCCCTGTGCTGCTTCCACAATGTTTCCGGTAGCAGGCATCAACACTTTGTTGATTACATGGATAACTCCGTTAGACGCTCTAACATCTGCCTGTAATACCGTGGAACCATTTACAAAAACACCGTTATTGTTTTTTGTGACAAAAACTGACGCAGTATTCATGGTTTCAATTTGAGTGTTTGTAGCTGTAGGAATATCAGCCGCTAGTGTGTTGCTTTCTAGTACATGGTAAGTTAAAATGGCTGTTAACGTTTCTTTTGAAGCAGCTGAAACCTCAGCTTCGTTTGCAAAGCCTGCTGCTATAAACGCATCATTAGTTGGTGCAAAAACGGTAAAAGGACCATCTGCACTTAATGCAGCAACCAAATCAGCTTTTACTACGGCCGCTTCTAAGAAGCTAAAATTGGGGTCTTCAACAACAAGTTGAACAATGGTTTTGGAAGTTACTTCAGGGATGTCATCGTCATTGTTGCAAGATGTTAGCACTGAAGTGGCTAGAACTAAACCAAGCACTATGCTCGATTTAAAAGTCAAATGTTTTTTAAATGTAGTCATAATTTCAATTTTAAATAAGCTATTGAAACAATGAACACGCCAAACTTAGAATTGATTTATCAAAAATGATGGCTGGGACAAATACTGGGTTGAGCTGTACAAAATCAAAAATAAACGATTAAAAGTTGTTAACTATAAGGGATTAGTTCTTGATTTTCTTCAATAAACTTTCAATGACTTTAGGAAAATGTAAATGCTCTAGTTGCTGCACTTTAAATTTTACCATCTTTAAATCATCACCTTTATCAATTTTAAATTTTGATTGATGGATAATTTCGCCTTCATCAAACTCGCTATTTACAAAATGGATGGTAATACCAGATTCTTGCTCATTATTTGCTAGTACTGCTAGATGAACTTTTTCGCCATACATCCCTTTTCCTCCATATTTTGGTAATAAGGAAGGATGGATGTTTACTATTTTGTTTGGAAAACTCTCTAATACATTTTGCGGAACTAACCATAAAAAACCAGCCAACACCACTAAGTTGACCTCTAAGTTTTTTAATAAGCTTACAACTTTGTCTGTTTCGTAAAACTCTTTACGGTCAAAAATATGAGAGGGCACTTCAAAGTTATCTGCTCTCTGCAAAACATAAGCATCTGGATTGTTGGTTAAAACCAGTGCCACTTCAGCATCGTTATTGTGTTTAAAATGCTCCATTATTTTTTGAGCATTAGACCCCGAGCCTGATGCGAAAATAGCGATACGTTTCTTCAAAATTCAAATGCGTTGGTTGTTTGTCCAAAGATAAAATTTTGAATGTTTATAAGAAATCATTTACAATAAATTTCCGAAGGTCACTTGTTTACTTTTTCTCAGTATTATTTTGGTTTGGTGTTTGATTGCTATACATATCTAATTTATAAAACAAACATCAAAAGTTACAATTACCATGGAAAATTTAAAAAACAGAAAAATTGCCATTTTAAGTGATAATGGTTTTGAACAATCAGAATTAATTGAACCTCAAAAAGCACTCCTAGATGCCGGAGCAACTGTTCATGTAATCTCTGCACAAAGCGGAAAAATTAAAGCTTGGGATGAGAAAAACTGGGGTGTAGACGTTAAAGTTGACGTGGATTTAAAAAACGCTAATCCAGAAGATTATGATGGGCTGATGGTTCCTGGAGGAGTAATGAACCCAGATACGATGCGAGCGGATGAAAATTATGTGAATTTTGCCAAAGCAATTTTTGAAGCCGGAAAGCCAATTGCCGCAATTTGCCATGGTCCACAATTGTTAATCGAAACTGGAGCTTTGGCAGGGAGAAAAATGACTTCTTATCACTCAATAAAAACAGACCTAATAAATGCGGGTGTAAGCTGGGAGGATAGCGAGGTAGTGGTTGACCAAGGTTTGGTAACTAGCCGCTCACCTAAGGATATTCCCGCATTCAACAAAAAAATGATTGAAGAGTTTAAGGAAGGCGTTCATGAAGGACAAAGAGCTCTTTAGTTAAAATTTTAAGCAAGGGAATAGGGAAGTTTTTGTCTTCCCTATTTTTTTGGTTTACGTTGCGCTTGATCGCTAATTTTTTCCGAATCAGATTTTCAAGGAATCACTTTTCACATAGCTTTTTCCAGTAAAATGATGGTTTTAGTCTTTTCTGAATTAAAGTAACAGATTACACAACCACACTAAAGCAATTGTTTTTCGCTTTGTAGTTTAACGTTTTTAAGTAAAGTATTGAAAATAGTTTTATCACTGATGTTTTGTAACTGCGGAATCAAAATTAAAAGCTCATTTTGTATCATTCTGTCATCCTTACCATAGTTCCATATGGGGGCAACGGTTTCAGTGAAAATCTCATCAAAATCTAGTTCTTCTAAAATGATCACCGCTTTTCCGTCATCATCGCATACTACTTTTTTCCGAAAATGTGAAAGGCGGTAGTGGTAAAGTTCAAATAATGCTCTTATGGCGATAATGGCAGTTCCTGGGTCGTTTATTCCGGGGCTTAGTGCCTTCATTGAAATTTCTGTTAGCTGCCTAAACCCATAAAGATAATTGAGTTCGATAGATTCTGTGTGGTTAATAAAAACTGAATCAGCTATTTCTTTCTGCGCATCTTCTGTGAGTTTTTTATTTGTTTTAGCTAAAGGATAACCTTGCAAAACGTTAAAACCAGGGGGTATTAAAACTTGAATCATTAATTCTTGTTTTTGGCAGATTTTCACCATACCCGATGCGTCAAACCCTTCGTATATCCCTGATTTTGATGCGTAAATATAGTTTTCACTATTTATTATGACTTCAATATGAGGAGGTTCAGTATGCAATGAATCTTTCTTTAAAACGTCAAAAGTGTTTTCATAAATTCTACGGATAATTACCTCATATTTTACAGATTGCGTTATATAATGCAAAAAGTAAATGAACAGAAAAATATCAAAGATGGTGATCAAAATAAGCAAATAAGTGCTTAGGGATGGGATGTATAGGCCACTATCAATATCTCTAATGGTGCTTAGCAAAAAAAATGCATAAACAATTGTACCGATATAAATTCCCAGTACAATCTGCTGAAAGCGGTTTCCGATGAGCTTATCCAAAACGCGGTTGCTCATCTGTGATGCGGCCTGATTGAGTACAATCATTACCATAGAAAAACTAAATACCGAGAGGGATATAATACCGGCTGCAATTGCAGAAATGATACTTCTAGCGGTAGAAGCATCTTGGATACTTAGCCAAGAAAGTTGAGATTTGATTTGTTTCCCTTGAGCTGAAAAGTCGAACGCCAACATCAATACTGCAACAATCAGAAACAAAATACCAATCACGGCCGGGTAAAAAGAAATACTGTTGAGTATTTTTTTTGAGCGGTTGATGAACCAGTATCTTATTTTATTGATCATTGTTGCTTAAGTAATAAGAAAGTAGCGAGTAGAAAGTGAAATTTCTTCTATCATTCAAAATCTATCCTACAAAAATTGACTATTTCTGGAACCAGAGCTTTTGCTTTTCTGGAGTATGAAAAGTCCAAGCCAAAACCCTGCTTATTTTACTTCCTTGTCCCATTGGCAACGTTTTTACATCTAAAGCTCCAACATCTTTAAGGTAAGCATAAGCGTTTTTTAAATAGGCTTGGTTAGAGATTAAAGTGGTAAACCACAAACAAGATTTGGAAAATTCTTGACTTTGATAAATCATGTCTTTAACAAACTTTCCTTCGCCACCTTGGCACCAAATCTCATGGTTTTGTCCTCCGAAATTCCGTTTTTCGGCTACCACTTTTTCTGGGCTCAAGTTGTAAAGTTTTTTTAGTGAAACTGCCTGTGCCTCACCAAAAGTGGCGTAAAATGGAGGATTACAAACTGTAATATGTATGCGTTCTGTTTTTTCTAGGGCTCCTGGAAAAATGTTTTTTGGGTTGGGTTGCAACCTAAGTTTAATTTTTGATTCTAGATGAGGATTTGAGTCTATGATTAGCTTTGCAGATGCAAGTGCCTGTTCATTAATATCAGAACCAATAAAAGTCCAGCCATATTCATGCGTACCAATTAATGGGTAAACGCAGTTTGCCCCCACGCCGATATCTAAACATTTGATTTGTTTGCCGGTTGGGATTTGACCTTCGTTGCTTTTCGCTAATAAATCAGCAATGCTGTGTATGTAATCTGCTCTGCCCGGAATTGGCGGACATAAAAATCCTTCTGGAATTTCCCAGTTTTTGACTTCGTAATAATGCTGTAATAGCGCTTTGTTTAAAGCTTTTACTGCGTCTGGATTGGCGAAGTCAATGGTTTCAACTTCGTATTCGTTAATTTTTACAAACGGTTCTAAATCCGGACAGGTATTGATGAGTTCCTGCAAGTTATATCTTCCGTGGTGCTTGTTACGGGGGTGTAGTTTAGCTTTGGTTTTTGCCTTAACGTTTCTTTTCTGCTTCTTTTGAGCCATATAATGCTGTGGGTATTAAAAGTTGCAATTTAGCTATTTTATTTAGGCTTGTTTTTTTAATTTTAAAAGGATGTTGTTTTTAGTAGGTGCTAACATTCGATTTTTTATCTTATTTTGTGATGATGTCTGAGTACC
>DASSWV010000536.1:0-2239 GCA_035704545.1 Pelobium sp. | reverse complement strand
TATCTGCACCGTTGATTAAAAAAGCTTTAAAAAGTTTAGATGAAGATGAATATCTAGAAAAACTAACAGCTTTACTCGATAAAAAACGACCTTCAATCAAAGAAAAAACATCCTATCAACTCAATTATAAACTCGGTCAGTACGCAATTAGCAGAGGTTTTGAACCCGATTTGGTTTTTTACGTATTGAAAACTAATGATTTATAAAAAACTTTTACTTTTTTTAAGATGGGTTATTGCAAAGAATATATTTCTGCCTATATTTGCAACCCGCAAGGGAAACAAAGTTCTTTAAAATAAGCGAAAGTAGCTCAGTTGGTAGAGCACAACCTTGCCAAGGTTGGGGTCGCGAGTTCGAATCTCGTCTTTCGCTCAAAAATCTTTCTTAATTGAAATATTTTTAGTCAAGCTTAAAAGGCTTGCTCAGATGGTGGAACTGGTAGACACGTCCCGATTAGAGAATCGGGATTCCCGTTGAAAGATTACGGGGAAAAATAAATATTTGCTGAAGTGGTGGAACTGGTAGACACGCAGGACTTAAAATCCTGTTCCCGTTAAAGGAGTGCGGGTTCGATTCCCGCCTTCAGTACTAACCTCTCACACGTCCGTAAGAGGTTTTTTCATTTTAATGAAGATGTTATTTTATGCCTACGTATTGCAATCACAGAAATCAGGCAGATTTTACATTAGACATACTCAGAATTTAGTCGAAAGATTGAGCAGACATAATTCGGGTATGGTTAAAGCAACAAAGAATAAAGGACCGTGGTCAATAGTTTACTCTGAAAGTTTTAAAAGCAAGTTAGAAGCAAATCAAAGAGAGTTGGAAATTAAATCCAAAAAAAGCAGAGCTTATATCGAGAAACTCATTGAAAAAGCAGAAAATTCTTAACAAGCGAAAGTAGCTCAGTTGGTAGAGCACAACCTTGCCAAGGTTGGGGTCGCGAGTTCGAATCTCGTCTTTCGCTCTTCAAATCAATCTATCCTACACACATCTTTATCAAATAATCTTAGCCTTAAATTGGCTTGTTCTGATTTTGACTTTAATTATTTAAGGTTCTAAACCATTCAAAAATCGTACTTTCGCAGAATATGGCTACGCTAGAAAAATTAAGATTAAGCAAGCAATTGCTCGCTTCAATGACCAGTAACGGGTATTTAAGTCCAACCGAACTACAAAGTATTTTATTTCCGAGATTACATGGCGGTCAGGATATTGTAGCTATTGGCCCAGATGGCAGTGGAAAAACCACAACTTGCATACTTGCATCATTAAACAAAATTAATTATACAGAAGAGATTGCGCCACGTATCTTGTACCTAGTGCCGGATATTGAAACTGGAGAAAAAGTTTTGGACCAGTTTCATACTTTAAACAGAAACAGGGACTTACGCTTTTTAGGACTGTTTGCAGATGGCGGAAGCCTAGACCAACAGGTTTTAGAACTTACCGATGGTGTAGATATTATTGTTGCAACGCCAGACAGAGCAAGAGCCGCCTATTTGAAATTAGGCTTAAACCTCAACAAAATATTACTTTTTGTGGTGGATGATGCAGATCAAATTATAAAGAAAGGCTTAACATTACCAACAGCAGAATTAGCCAGAGGGATTATAAAATCTCAGTTTTTGGTTTGTTCATCCGTTATGCATGAACGATTGGAAAAACTTTATACAACATTTATTCCTTTGGCAAATGTTATTGAAGTGGAGGATTTAGGCGAAAACCAACTTAACACTGTAGAGCAGCTTTTATATCACGTACCCAATTTTGGAACAAAGCTATATTTGATCCAATTGCTAATGAAAGACAAGGAAGTTTTCGAAAAAGTGCTCGTTTTTGTTAACAGCAGCTTTACCGCAGAAACGGTTTATAAAAATTTGGTGAAAGAGTTTGATACAGAAGTCGCTGTTTACAAAGACGCTCATTTCACAGAAAACACTTTTAACCAGCTTGTGGATTTCAAACTATCACCAAAAAGCAGAATCATAATTATTGCTAACGAAGCTAACGAAGAACTAAATGTCTCGGATTTCCCTAGTATCATCCATTTTGACATCCCAGAACAGGAAATCACCTATACTCAGCGAGTTTTATCTAGATCCGAATCTCAGGATGACCAGCTTGCGTTAACGTTTTGCACCGACTTAGAACTGAGCCAAATTAGACGATTAGAGCAGAAACAAGGTAAAAAAATGCACCTAATGGAGCTACCTGAAGACCTTTATATTGTTAAAGA
>DASSWV010000056.1:0-2680 GCA_035704545.1 Pelobium sp. | reverse complement strand
GGTTCATCAGCATGCGCATCCCACTTTAAGATTGCCCAAAAAACCACTGCTGTTGATAAGGAAGACATTGCATAAACCTCTGCCTCAACTGCTGAAAACCAGAACGAATCTGAAAAAGTGTAAGCCAATGCACCTACTAAGCCTGCACCCATAATTCCGATAATGGTGGTTGAGTTAATGGGGGAACTATTAGCCAGGCTAACTTTTTTGCCCAAAGCAGTAATGGTCCAAAACAAGAACATGATGGTGGCGGCACTTGATAAGGCCGAGCTCACATTAACCGCATAAGCAACGTTTTCTGGCTTGCTTGCAAACAAGCTAAAAATTTTACCAATCATTAAAAACAATGGCGCACCAGGCTGGTGTACAATTTGAAGCTTAAATGCAGCAGAGATAAACTCGCCACAATCCCAGTAACTAGCCGATGGTGCAAGTGTTAATATATATACAGTTGCTGCAATTAAAAAGGAAAGCCAACCCAGTAGGTTGTTTATTTTTGAATAGCTCATTTTAATGAATAGATTTTAACCGCCGAAATTAAGTGAATTGAATTGAATTAACGAGTAATTTAACATTTATTAACCAGTAGGCCATGCAAAAATATTTGGAACATACTGCTTTACAAAACACTTAGATTTATTTTTAAAAATATTTGCTTACTTTGGTTAATGCTCCTATATTTGCATTCCATTTCAGGAAACAAGTTTCTTAAATGTAAGATTGCCCGATAGTATAAAGGTAGTACAACGGTTTTTGGTACCGTTTGTCTAGGTTCGAATCCTGGTCGGGCAACAATTAAAATTCGGAAGTTGATAGTTTAATTTCCGAATTTTTTATTTTAATCCCTCGAAAGCTCATGCCTTCCACATTTAACAACATCAAACTTTTCTCTGGTACAGGAACAAAAGCACTGTCTGAAAAAATCGCGAAGTGTTACGGAAAAGAATTAGGAAAAGTGATTTTGTCACGTTTTTCTGATGGTGAGTTTCAACCACATTATGATGAATCTATCCGTGGTTGCGATGTTTTTCTGATTCAGTCCACTTGCCAGCCAAACGATAACCTGCTTGAATTGTTAATGATGATAGATGCGGCAAAAAGAGCGTCTGCACATTATATCACAGCAGTGATTCCGTATTTTGGCTTAGCTCGTCAGGATAGAAAAGACAAACCAAGAGTGGCCATCGGCGCAAAGCTTGTTGCTAATCTGTTAACAGCTGCAGGTATTCATCGCATCATGACCATGGATTTACACGCCGCTCAAATCCAAGGTTTTTTTGACATTCCTGTTGACCATTTAGATGCGTCTGTAATATTTGTTCCATATATCAAAAGTTTAGGTTTAGGAAATTTAACCATTGCATCACCAGATATGGGTGGGAGTTACCGGGCAAGAACTTTCGCTAAGTTTTTTAATGCGGAGGTTGTTATCTGCGACAAAACCAGAAAAAGAGCTAACGAAATAGAATCAATGTCCATTATTGGGGATGTTGAAGGCTTAGATATTATTTTAATCGATGATATAATTGATACTGGTGGCACTTTAGCTAAAGCAGCGGGTTTGATTATGGAGAAAGGTGCCAAAAGTGTGAGGGCTGTTTGTACACATGCTGTTTTATCTGGAAATGCTTACGCTACTTTAGAAAACTCGGCTTTAACAGAACTAATTGTAACAGACACCATTCCGTTAAAACATAGTAGCCCCAAAATAAGAGTGTTATCTGCCGCTGATTTTTTTGCAAAGGCAATTGCTAACGTGAATGAGCATGCCTCAATAAGTGAATTATTTAAAATTAATTAATATATACAAAACATGAAATCAATCGCAATTAGCGGTTCTCTAAGAGAGAACGTAGGGAAACGCGACGCAAAAGAGCTGCGTTACGAAGGTAAAGTGCCTGCTGTATTATACGGCGGAAAAGAACAAGTTCATTTTGCAATTGATGCACCAGCATTGAAAAACTTAGTTTACACTCCAGAAGTAAACTTCGCTGAATTAACTGTTAATGGTAAAACATACAACGCAGTAATGCAAGATATTCAGTTTCACCCATTAACTGAGAAAATTGTACATATTGATTTTCTTCAATTATTTGATGATAAAAAAGTAACTATAGAAATTCCAGTAAAATTGACAGGAACTTCTCCGGGCGTTAAAATGGGTGGTAAATTAGTACAGAAACTGCGTAAACTAAAAGTTAACGCTTTACCTAAGAGCATGCCTCAAGAAGTAGAAGTGTCTATTGAGCCATTAGAAGTAGGTAAATCTGTAAGGGTACGTGATTTAAAACCAGAAGGTTATGTGATTACAAACGTAGCTGAAGATACTATTGTTTCTGTAATTATGTCAAGAGCATTAAAACAAGCAGAGCAACAAGCAGCAGTAGGAGCTAAGAAATAAGTTTAATTGCACTTAAAAAAACCTCGTTAATTAATTTAGCGAGGTTTTTTTGTTTGAAAAAGAAGTATGTTGAGCAAGGGATTTTAATTTGTAAAAAATTAACTTTGGCGAGACGTACTGAGCAGCAATAATCAAATATCAAGATGCCGGGTATGGAGAGATTTAAATTGTTCTTTGATACGAGAGCTGCGACTAATAAAAGTGAACTAAAATACTAATGAACTTATAAAGATGGGAAGAGCATTTGAATTCCGTAAAGAAAGAAAATTTAAACGTTGG
>DASSWV010000424.1:0-2091 GCA_035704545.1 Pelobium sp. | reverse complement strand
TAAAAACAATCAGAGAAAAAACCTCTGAAATTAGATATACCTTGGGCAAGCGTATTAAAGATCAAGTTAGAGGAGTTCCTCAGTTAGAATTTTTTGTGGATGATACTAATGAATATGTTGACCGGATGGATAAAATTTTTACCGGTATCCATAAAAATGAAGCTTCTGAAGGCGAATAATTATTTTTGATGAATGATGCGTTTTTGATTAACCAACTACTTATAAAGCATCAGGCTGGTTTTTATCCACTTGTTGATTTTGATGCGGATTTTGAGAAGTTTATCACATTAGATTTTACTGCAAATAATAACGCTTTAACTGCTGAATTACTAGAAAACACCCCACTTTTTTGCAATTACATGGATAGCGAACTTTCTAAAGAGAGCGCTAAATTTGGAATTGGTGGCTACATGGAGCACCGCACAGTTTATGCCCGAAGTAAACATTTTGACGGTGCCGCAGGAGAACCTCGCCGTTTGCATTTAGGTGTTGATGTTTGGGGCAAAGCACTCACTAGTGTCTACGCTTTTATGGATGCCACGGTACACAGCTTCGCTTTTAATGATAATTTTGGAGATTACGGCGCCACCATTATTTTACAGCACTCGTTAGAAAACACCACGTTTTATAGCTTATACGGCCACCTAAGTCTGCAAAGTTTAGATGGATTATCTAAGGGAATGTTCATTAAAAAAGGAACTAAATTCTGCGAATTTGGCATTACCACTGAAAACGGACATTGGCCACCGCATTTGCATTTTCAGCTAATGACTAATATGGAAGGTAGGGAGGGCGACTATCCCGGAGTGGCAAAATTATCAGAAAAGGAATTATGGCTTTCTAAAATACCAGATGCCAATTTGGTTTTATCCTTTATGCAAAGCTAAAGTACCAATTAGTAGTTTTGCTAAATATCAAATAGCGACCTATTTATACAATTGTATTATAGAGTTCTTATTTGCTATGTAGTTAAAATGAAACCAACTGATTAATTATATAGAAGAATTTACCAAAAAAAACGGAGCTAGATTTTTTAAAAATCTAGCTCCGTTGATCATTGCTTATTGTGTAGCACCAACATAGCGCCAGTGTTTTTAAGCCTTCCGCTTATTTCCCCGGTGTAATATCAATAATTACCGTTCTGTTGTAAAAACGTTCTTCGGGTAGGTTGTTTTCAAACGGGGTACGACTTGGGTCTTCGCCAAATCCAGCACATTCGAATTTGACGTTACTTACGCCGTTTGCTGCAACCGCATTTTTCAAAATTTCCTGAGCTTCAATTGCTCTTTCATTTGATAGTTTAAGGTTATATTCTTCCTCTCCAATCACATCGGTATAACCATGTGTCATCACAGAAGAACCAGAAGTGATTTTTGGTGCAACAACATCCGTTAAAAACTTTTTGTACAATTCGATAGCGTCTGATTGATCAAAATCAAACAAAATACTGTAACGATAAGCTTTGTCTACGGTCTCTTGCGGGCGGGTTAACAAAACTTTACTTTCTTTACGGATAGGTAAGCCTTCTTTAGTTTCGGCCAACATTACCACTTTATATGTTCCGGTAGGGTTGTTTCCTAAAACAGAGGTTCCGGTTATGCTTTCCTGATTATTATAAAACGGACCATACTTTTGTGTTGTACCTCTTTCATCTGTGATTTCTAAATTCCAAGATTTTAGCTTGGTATCAGCACTATCCACATTAAACACAATCTGGTTATCCAGTGGGTTAGTTTGTGTGCTGTTAATCTGTATAGGTTTCATTATGCCACCACCAACAGCCATCAACATTTCTGGCGAAGTGCTAGTAATATCAACTCTTCTGTCCCCTTCACGCAAAAGCGCAAGTTCTTTTGTTCCACCAGGTTTTTCAGACGGGATTAACGGTTTAACTCGTCCTTGAACAGCAATTCGTGAAGCTTCAATTCCAAAGGTATTTACAAGATATTGTTGCACAACTGTAGCAAATTGTTTCCCTTCATTTGAGCCATTGGCAGATGAGCCAGTCAAAGAAATTTTTGTGGATGGATTATTCCTCATCCTATCACCTAAAATATTTAGGATATGATGATAAGCCGTTAATTGTCTTGC
>DASSWV010000418.1:0-2249 GCA_035704545.1 Pelobium sp. | reverse complement strand
GTGCCCAATAATCGGCTATACGGTTAAAATCTGGCTGAATATTTTCAGGAACCTTTTCTGATATAAAATTTTGGTAATTGCTAATGGTAGGGTTTGCAGTATAAACTTCGGCACTGCTTTGTAAGGGCATAATTTCTAAAGCCTGCACTCCTAAAAATAAAATAGAGGCGCCAATCCCTGTTAATATATAGTAGTTAAGAAACTTCTTAGATCCCAAAAAATTCTCTAGCACTGCACCAAACATCCAAAGGGCAAACATATTCGAAAAAATATGACCGATGTTTGCATGCATAAACAAATGCGTAATCAACTGCCAAACCCTGAACTTTTCTGAAGTGGGATAAAAAAGTGCTAAATGCTGCGACAGATCAAATCCAAAACTACTTTGGAACACGTAAGTAGCAAAAAACAGGATACCATTTATAATCAGTAAGTTTTTTACAACCGGTGGAAACAATGTGTTTCCCATGGGTCTCATTTCTCTCATTTAAATTTGTTTAATGCTTATTAAAACGCTCAAAAAGTTCTTCGAGCGTAATTTTTACAATAATTTGTTTCCCGCTAAGTGTTGCATTGGGCATCGCACAAGCAAATAGCTGATCTATCAAATTATTCATTTCCTCGGTCTCTAATGTTGTGCCAGCTTTAATTGCCGAATTTTTTGCTAAAGTACGGGCTAAATTATCACGTTTATCTAACTTTAAAACGGTATGATTATTTTTAAAACCCTCAATCAATTCCTCCAGCATAGTGGCTAAATCGTTGTTTTCGGGCAAATCTGCCGGTACGCCCTCTATCACTAAAGTGTTTTTACCAAAATCGCGGATGAGAAAACCCAAAGCCTGAAAATATGGCAGAAGCTCACTTGCCAAAGCAAAATCTGTAGTGTTTAAGGTTACCGTTTGCGGAAATAAACTCTGCTGACTAGAGCCTTGGTTTTGTTCCAGTTGAGATAAAAATCTTTCGTACAAAATACGTTCATGTGCCGCTTGCTGATCAACCAACATAAAACCCGATTTGATTTGGGTAATAATGTAGCGTTGGTGCAACTGAAAAACCTGTCTGGTACTTAGTGTTTCTAGCTTTTCATCGCCAGTGGCCAAACTTTTTTCATGGTCCAGCTCAAAGCTGTGCTGTGTAAAAGATGGCTTCTCGTTAATTTCATAAAGCGAACCCCAATTTTTTGGGATACTTTGCCTTTCGCCTACATTGCGTAAATACGGAATCTCCCTAGCGCTTTTCCTTTCCTCATGGAACGGATTAAAATCCGGATTAAACGAAACCGAAGGCTGATTAATTTCATCCAAGGGTTTTGAGGTCAGCATGCCTTCAAAAGCTGTTTCCTGATTAAAATCTAAAGTTGGCGTAATGTTATATTTTCCTAAAGATCGTTTCACCGCAGAACGGATGATGGCGTAAATTGCTTTTTCATCCTGGTATTTAATTTCTGTTTTGGTGGGATGAACGTTGATGTCAATTTTAGCAGGATCAATCTCGATAAACAAAACATACAGCGGAAAGCAATCCTCGGGCAAAAGTTGCTCATAAGCAATCATCACCGCATGGTTCAAATAGCCATCTTTTATAAAACGGTTGTTCACAAAGAAAAACTGATCGCCACGCGTTTTTTTGGCAAAAGCGGGTTTACCGATAAATCCTTTAACTTGGATAATGCTGGTTTCTTCATCCAAAGGCACCAAACGTTCGTTATAATTATTGCCCAACAAATGTACAATACGCTGTTTCAACTGTACGGATGGCAGGTGATAAACCTCTTGCCCATCGTGGTGCAAAGTGAAATGTATTTCGGGATGGGCCAATGAAACCCGTTGAAATTCATCAATGATATGCCTTAACTCAACCGGATTACTTTTTAAAAAATTTCTGCGAGCGGGGATGTTGTAGAAAAGATTTTTTACAGAAATTGATGTCCCTGACGATGTTGCACAAGGCTCTTGCTTAATAACCGCTGAGGCTTCTATCTGCAAAAGCGTTCCGAGCTCTTCATCATGTTTTTTGCTTTTCAGCTCCACTTGGGCAATTGCGGCTATAGATGCCATTGCTTCGCCTCTAAAACCCATTGTCCTTATCGCAAACAAGTCTTCGGCTTTATTAATTTTGGAAGTTGCATGGCGTTCAAAGCACATTCTTGCATCGGTCGCACTCATTCCGCAACCGTTGTCAATCACTTGAATCAAGGCCTTTCCGGCATCTTTAATAATCAGCTGTATTTTATCAGCGCCCGCGTC
>DASSWV010000033.1:0-2614 GCA_035704545.1 Pelobium sp. | reverse complement strand
TGTTTCTACACATATGGGATTTATGAAATTGAAGAGTTTGGAAACTCTTTTCCATTCCTTTCATCCTTAGAGATAGTTAAACACCTTTTTTTAATCTCCCAAAACATCGTACCACACAAACTTATCCGTCATAATTCCACGGGGATGCTCTGCTTTTATTTTAAAACCAAACCAGTTTTTAGGTGCGTAAACTAGGTTCTTTTTCGGGCTTAAATATGATGCCCACCAAGCAAATGTACTGTTAGAAATAATACTGATATCTGCATTTTGAATGATTTGAAAATCAATAATTTCATTGTTTTCAGAAAAAAGATAATTCGGTTGCGATGGAAAAATTTCTTTTACATGCTTAATATCATCGCTCACAAAAATCACTTTATAGTTCTGCAAATTTTCAATCGCGTTTAAACGTTTTTTAAAATAGGCCATCGGTAAAGAAATGTCGCGTTTTCTTCGCTCACCATAATTCATATAATCTGTACGGCGGATATGCACTACTACTATTTTATTTTCGCGATAGAGTTTACCGTACAAATTCTCAAAATCATCACGATACTGTTGTTTAATCTTGAAAATTGGCTTATGATTTAGCTGTTGGTAGTAATAATCTGATTGAAAATAACCTACATACACCGACCAGTTTTTTATCGGTAATTCCTTTGGGATAATCCAGTTATGGATATAAACTTGTTTAAGTTTTAACAGAAAAGGCAAAAACCTTGTAATTGCGGAATAAGGTTTAGAGGCTAATAAAAAATTGTCTTTCCCTTCTAAGTCAAAATATTTTTGGATGTAAGCGTGGTGCGGATTTATAAAAAAGACGGTTGCCTTATCCTCTCGTTGTTTTAAATATTTTAAAAACACATACTGAAACAATTGGTTACCAAGTCGCCCGTCAAACTTAACGCCTATCATAATCTCTTTCTGTTTTTAAATTTAACAATCTTTGGTTTTATAAAAGCAGTATAAAATTCGGGATAAAACCGATAAGCGTACACAAAAGTGTGATAAAATTTAACGCCCAGCTCTTTACGTAAAATGTACTGCGCTATAACAAACCCAACAATGTTTGAAGCCAAGGTGGCATAAGCTGCGCCCAAAACCCCGATGTTAATGATAAAGAAATAGTTTAATGTTAAGTTGAGTGTAGCCGTTACTACAACAATGTAAAACGTGGTTTTTGTTTTGCCTATAGAGTCTAAAATAATCCCAAACTGGCGACCAAACGGGATTAATAATGTGTATAACAGTGTGATTCTGAGCAATGGAACTGCATCTGTATATTTTTCTCCGGCTAAGAGGTATAGTACAAACTCGGGAAAGATGTAAATAAAAATTAAACCGGGAATCAAAATTGCGAGAATTGTCCCCACAGATTTTTCGTAAAGATATTTAATGGCATCTTTCCCTTCTGTTTCTATTCTTTTTGCGCTTTGTGGAAACACAATATTAGCAACTGCGCTAGTTGGAATATCTATTAAATTCACAATTTTAACCGCAACATTGAACACACCTGAAGCGCTTGGAGAAATGATACTCGAAAGCATCATTTGATCAACACTTCCGGATAAAATGGAGCTGATTGAAGTCCCAAAGGCGTATTTACCGTAATTGAAAAGTTTTTTCATCCACATTTTGTAGATGCCAATGGCGAAGTTTAAAAACGGTTTGGTGTAAAGAAAAGCGATAAAAGTGGCTATAGCGGAACCAATTATTTGCACCCAAACTAAGTGATTTAGTTGGATATTTATATTAAGGACATAGCAATAAAGTACGTATGTAAAATAAATCGCTTGAAAAACGGTATTCGAAACAAAAACGCCTTGAAATTTAAAGTTTGCTTGCTCAATACAATTGAATTGTGTTAAAATTCCATTTAAAATGTACACGATGTTAAAGAGATAAAATAAATTTACCAATTCTGGTGAGTTTAACAATTTCGCCAGAACAGCACCTAAAGAAAGGTTCAGCGCAACAATAACAAAGGTGATGAGCAAATTGACAGTAAAGGCGGCCGACATAATTTTAGGCTTTTCCTCCTTTGGTGCTCCTGACAAAAATTTGATCAGCGCATTTCTGATTAATCCATCACGGAAAATATTTAGGATGGTAATCGTAGTCATATAGACAGTCCAAACGCCATAATCATATTCTGATAAACTGCGTACTAAGAAAAAAAAACTGCCGAAACCAAATAAAACGCTTGCCATGTTCTGAAAAACGTTAATCAATCCGGACTTTAACCAATAATTTCCCTCTCCTTTCATAATTTAAGCTGGAATATAAAATTGGGTAATATAGTTCTTGACTTCTTCATCGTTTTTAGCATGATGAATTATTGCACCTGATAGCTTTGGAAAAAGCTTTTGGAAACACCCGAAATGATGCTCTGGACCTTGTTTAGATAAAATGATATTTTCTCCTTTGAAACAACTTGCCAAAGCGGCCGTTCCGCCATGTATGGATAAAAACTTATCTGCATTAGCGTAAACACACATCTGAAAATGGTTAAAATTGTTTGCCTTAATTTTGTTTTCACGATATAGATCTTCCATCAAAATTACTTCGGGATAGTGGGTTTTGATAAAATCATATTCGTTTAAATCGTTTACCT
>DASSWV010000276.1:0-5591 GCA_035704545.1 Pelobium sp. | reverse complement strand
CCTGCGGAATACCTCCTGCGTAATCCACGTGGTTATCCTTAATCAAAATCATATCGTACAAACCAAACCTATGATTTACGCCACCCCCAATCTTTACGGCTGCTTTTTCTAAAAACCTGATATTGGGTGTTGTTTTTCTGGTATCTAAAACCTTTGTTCCGGTTGGTGCAATAAGTTTAACAATCTTGTTGGTGGTTGTGGCAATACCACTCATTCTTTGCATGGTATTTAATACCAATCGTTCTGCTTTGAGTATAGAACGTGAATTCCCGTTGACCAACAATACAATATCGCCCACTTTTACCTCACTCCCATCATTAATCAGTACCTCCACTTTTAACTCAGCATCAACGGTTTTAAAAATGGCTAAAGCCACATCCACCCCTGCAATTATCCCGTTTTCTTTAATTAAAAGCCTAGCCTTGCCCTCTGCGTCATCTGGGATGGTAGATAAAGATGTGTGATCTCCGTCCGCAACGTCCTCTATCAGAGCATTATCTATGAATTGTTGTAATATTTGATTGTCCAAATTGTGTAATTTTTGCTCCCAAAAATATAAATTTTATGTTTGGATTATTCTTTATTTTCTCCAATTCTGATTTGAGAAATCAAAAATTTAGTTTCATTACTCTTTAACTCCACACTTACACGGTAATTTGCATTGGTTGTTGTTAACAAAATAACACCAAATTTATAATTTGGGTTTGTGGTTACTTTATGGATAGTTTTGGCCCCTATAGGCGGGTTTTTAGCAAAAAAATCTTTCAAAATAAACATTGCCTGGGTACTCGAGTAAACATCCTCCTTGTCTGAAATAGAAAGCTCTACCATTGAAGAGAAATAAGCAGCAATCCCTTTAGCATCCCCTTTTTTAAACATTGTAGCAACATCATCTATAACGTCAAAACAGAAGGCGCTTTTAATAAAAAAAACAAAAAGCAGGGTAAAAGTGTATTTCATATTCATGAATTTATAATGTCATTGTCCTTAAATAGTGCCATAATTTAGCAAATAGTTCGCTAATGTTGTTAACTAATAATTTTATATTTGCATTGTGAAAGATAAAAAAGTTGCACTCCTGATCCTAGATGGCTGGGGATACGGAAATAACGACTCATCAAACGCCATCATTGCTGCAAATACGCCATTTTTTGACAAGTGTATCAAACAATATCCAAACTCTAAATTAGAAGCTTCTGGTGAAGCGGTGGGTTTACCTGCCGGACAAATGGGGAACTCGGAAGTAGGGCATATGAATTTAGGCGCCGGAAGAGTAGTTTACCAAGAACTTGGAAGAATAAACAAAGCGGTTAAAGACGGAGATTTTAAAACAAACCCGGTTTTAAAAGATGCTTTTGAATACGCTAAAAAAGAAAACAAGAAAGTACATTTTATAGGTTTACTGTCTGACGGCGGTGTTCACTCACATACCCTTCATTTAAAAGGTTTGTGTGATGCCGCAAAATCATTCGGCTTACAAAAAGTTTACATCCATGCTTTTAGCGATGGTAGAGATACTGACCCAAACGCCGGCGTTGCTTATATCAATGACTTAAATTCTTACTTGGAAAACTCTACCGGTGAAATTGCTAGTGTAATTGGGCGGTATTACGCAATGGATAGAGATAACCGTTGGGAAAGAGTGAAACTTGCTTACGATTTATTGGTTAAAGGTAAAGGCGAAAGAGTATCAGACATAGCTGCTTCCATGAGCAAATCTTATGCTGATGGCATTACAGATGAATTTATAATGCCATTGGTTAAAACCGATGCTTATGGAAACCCACTTGCTGTGATAGAAAATGGCGATGTGGTAATTTGTTTCAACTTTAGAACAGACAGAGGAAGAGAAATAACGGTTGCTCTTACGCAAAGAGATTTTCCGGAACAAGCTATGGTGCCATTGAACGTGGACTACATTACAATGACTACCTATGACGAAACTTTTAAGGGAGTTAAAGTTGTATTTACCAAGGATGATTTGATAAACACTTTGGGAGAAGTTTTAGAGCGTAACCATAAAAACCAAATTAGAATAGCTGAAACAGAAAAATACCCACACGTAACATTTTTCTTTTCGGGTGGACGTGAGAAAGAGTTTATAAACGAAAAAAGGTTGATGATTCCTTCTCCAAAAGTTGCCACTTATGATTTGCAACCAGAAATGAGCGCAAGCGGAATTACGGAGACTATTATCCCTGAAATTGAAGCGGGCTGGGCAGATTTTATTTGTTTGAACTTTGCAAATCCAGATATGGTTGGGCATACCGGAGTTTTTGATGCGGTAGTTAAAGCCGTTGAAACTGTTGATTATTGTGCTGAACAAGTTGTGGAAGCAGGCTTAAGAAACGGATATTCGTTCATCATCATCGCAGATCATGGAAATGCTGATTTTATGATTAACGCAGACGGATCAGCTAATACTGCGCACACCACCAACTTGGTTCCGTGTATTTTGATTGATCCCGATTATAAAGCAATAAAAGATGGTAAACTGGGAGACATTGCTCCAACCATCTTAAAATTGTTAAACCTTGACGCTCCGTTAGAAATGAGCGGCAATATCCTCATTTAATGGCTAAGGTTTTTAAACTCATTCTTATTTTATTTTTGTTTTCGAACTGCTCATCCACTCCGGTTGAGCAAGAACAAACGCAAAAATACTTTTTTGACATTGATGGATATTTTAAGCAACAAGCTTCTTCGCTTAACCGTACACCGGTTATTAAAACGGTAAGCAAAAACAAAGTAGCAGAAACTAAAACAATTGTAGTGGAAAACTGGGAGCAGGAATTGCAATTGTTTATGGAGTGCGATATCAACAAACCAGCATGGAAAGATAGCTACCGACGAGATTCAAGTTCAAATATACTTACCTATACTGCTACAGATCCAGAGTTGAGGGTTAGAAACATTAAAATCGATTTTAGAGGCCAATTGCCACAGAAAATAGAAATCAACACCAAAAGTAAAAATCTACTTTACCATACAACCGAAAAGCTGATTTTTATTCCGGATTCTATTTACGAAATTACCAAACACCAAAAAGTTCTTCTTCTAGGTTTAAACGATTATGAAATTTCTGGCCGATTTTAGTTTCGTCACTACAAGGTTTAATATTTCATCTAAATCAATGAAAAATAACTTTAAATGGAGTGTAAAATCCAATTAAAAGGTCTCCCTTTGGAGGGAGAATAAAAGAGGGAGGTGAAGGTTTTTACATAACGATTATTTCTTTTAAAAGACTTAACCACCCCCAACCCCCGCCAGCGGGGGACACCTTTAAAACGGAAGTGAAAACACTTGTATATTAATTATCAGCGTTTAAATATAAAGATTAAAGCTATTTACAAACCTCTTCATGAGCAAAGAAGCCATCATAATTTTTTTAAAATATCCCGAATTAGGACGATCCAAAACGAGATTAGCTGCTACCGTGGGAGACAAAAATGCACTTAAAGTTTATAATGAACTACTTAACCATACTTATTTAATAACTAAAGATTTAAACGCTGATAAATATTTGTTTTACGATAAGTTTTCGGGAAATAAAATGCCTTGGGGCGATGATCTATATTTTACCGCCTATCAAAAAGAAAGCGATTTAGGCGGAAGAATGCATGATGCTTTTGAACAGCTTTTTGCAAAAGGATATCAACGGATCCTAATTATTGGCTCTGATTGTTTTGAACTTGGCCAGAATATTATTGAGGGAGCGCTGGAAGCGTTAAAAACCAATGACGTGGTAATTGGCCCTGCTAAAGACGGTGGTTATTACCTTTTAGGTCTAAATAAAACGATTCCGCAACTGTTTACAAACATTCCCTGGAGCACAGATGAAGTTTTTCAAATGACGACGAACATATTGGAAAGTTTGGGTATACAATATGCAACCACTCCCACACTATCAGATATTGACACCATTGATGATTTGCCTCAGGAACTTAAAAATATTTTAGACGATTACTGAAATCCAATCAGTTCCAAAATCTTTTCTAATCCTTGTTGGTCAACTTCATCAAAACAGTTAAGATGCTCGCTATCAACATCTAAAACACCTATAACTTCATCATCACTAAAAATAGGAATCACTATTTCTGATTTAGATAAACTACTGCAAGCAATGTGACCTTCAAATTCATCCACATTGTCAACTATCACGGTTTGGGCTTTTTGCCAGGCAGTGCCACAAACTCCTTTGCCCTTTTTAATTCGGGTACAAGCAACCGGTCCTTGAAAAGCGTTTAGCACAAGCTCTTCGTCTTTAACCAGATAAAAGCCAATCCAAAACCAATTGAACTGTTCTTTTAAAGCTGCGCAAACATTACCGAGGTTTGCTGTTAAATCCGTTTCTCCTGAAATTAAAGCTTCAATTTGAGACATAATAGATTGATATTGTTCTTTTTTTGAACCCTTGTGAATGCTTAAATCTTCTGCCATTTGTTTCCATAGTTTGCAAGCAAATATAAGCCGAAAATAAGAAAGGACGAACAAAATTAGGTGCTATAGAACTAACAATCTAACCACCTAACATACTAAAAGCACATGCCTACAGAAATATCTAACCGTGAAGAACTTTCCTTATTAACTCCACTATCCATTACTTTATTAAGCCTGAAACCACCGAAGAACTTATAAACTGAATTTAAATCAGCTCCTACGCTTAAAAAAGAAGGTTTTTGATAATTTGGATCAACAGAATCATTCTTCACTTTAACTACGGCAATATCGTAATTCACGTATCCATCAACCCAAAGTTTTTTATTGATAACATACGAAGCCATAATAGCCGGGCCAACTGCCAAATAATATCCATAAGGGTCGTACTTTTTCTTTCCTTCTCCTTTATCATAGCTCGATCCAAAAATATAATCGCCCATGGTAATCCCAGGACTTATCAATAATTTATCTTTTGAAACTGCATTTAAATAAGCCTGAAACCAACCTAAAAATCCGCCACCATGTGCATGATCATCATATACTTCTTTTGTTGAAGTTCCGTTTTTAAGATCTTTTGATAGGTTAACAGCCGAATAAATAAAATCTCCTAAGGTCGGGTTCTCATACCTTGTTCGAAAATCCCATTTTTCGGTTTTATCGCTTCTGATGGAAAGGTTTGCTGTAAAACCACTGTAATTTGGGGTGTTTTCGCTATTTACAGATGTACGTCTTACAAAAATCTTTAACCAGTCTTCTTCAAAGGCATTGTCGCCATTTTTTGATTTCAAATCGTTAAAGCCTTGTGTGAATGCGGTGGTTGAAAAGAGCGTTAAGCAAAATAACAAAACGCGGTAAAGTAATAATTTTCTCATGTGGTGGTTTTTAAGTTCATATAAATTTGAACACTAAATTAGAACACCACTGATGTTGTTGCAACGGGGAAATTCGGTATTTTACACTACGTATAATTACGGATTAAAATAAGTTAAGAGCCCTAGGTTAAAAATCAGCTAACAAATCCACGTACCAAAATCCAGCGTTTTTAGGTGGCATGGAAATGCTGTTTCCACAGGTGTCGTCTATTTTTTTTGGTGCTGGGAGCGATTTATAAACCTTTTCACCTAAGCTGTATCTAATCGGATTTTTAAATA
>DASSWV010000230.1:0-6363 GCA_035704545.1 Pelobium sp. | reverse complement strand
TCAAGACGAAATCAACAAGCTAAAAGAGAAATCTGCTGCTGATTTTGATAAAGCATATGTTGACATGATGGTAAGCGACCATAAGGAAGACATTGACGAATTTCAGGATGTGGCTGAAAACAATGATGCAGACGCTGATATTAAAACTTTCGCAAACAAGATTTTGCCGACTTTAAAAAGCCATCTGCAAACTATTGAGCAAATCAAAGATTCAATGAAATAATTGAATTCAGAAACATTAAATAAAGGCGATTGAAGTTCAATCGCCTTTATTTTTTACAAAAAACACATATAAAATCTTACCATCGTACAAGACTTTAAATTATCTTTGGTTTCTGATGGACAAAAATTTCATACAAACGTTGTACAAAAGGCAACAAAACGCCCAAGCAATCCCTGCTAATGAGGAAATTGCCAAATGGGCATTGGCAATTATAGGTTTGCTTTTTCCCGAAATTTCTAATAAAATATATAATTCGGCCGAGGAGATTCAGCAAGAATTTGAAGTACTAAAACTCCAACTCAATAATCTTTTGGATGCTACTCAAGCTTGCAAAGATTGCCATAACGATGTAATTGCAGAAGAATTTATAGATAGCTTAAACGATATTTATGCAACATTAAAAAATGATATCGCTGCTTTAAACAGTGGTGATCCGGCTGCAAATAATGAATTTGAGGTCATCCGTACTTATCCGGGGTTTTGGGCCATTGCATTTTACAGAATTGCGAACAAGCTATTAAAACTGAACACTCCGTTAATTCCAAGGATTTTAACTGAATATGCGCATACTAAAACTGGCGTAGATATTCATCCTGGGGCAACAATTGGCGATTTTTTGTGTATTGACCATGGAACCGGAATTGTTATTGGAGAAACTGCAGTAATTGGAAATCATGTAAAACTTTATCAAGGTGTTACTTTGGGGGCTTTAAGTGTAAGCAAAACTTTGGCAGGAGTTAAAAGACACCCAACGGTAGAGGATAACGTTGTTGTTTATAGTGGTGCAACTATTTTAGGTGGCGAAACCGTAATTGGAACAAACAGCATTATCGGTGGAAACGTTTGGTTGACTAAAAGTGTTCCGGCAAACTCAACTGTTTATCATACGCCATCTATAAAAGTTATAGAAAATTCTAATTTTAACGCATAATGGGTACAATTATAGATTTGGTGGGTAATACGCCCATGGTTGAAATTCAAAAATTAAACAGCAACCCAAATATTAAAATTTATGCCAAATTGGAAGGAAACAATCCCGGTGGAAGTGTAAAAGATAGGGCCGCTTTAAATATGATAAAAAGTGGGATTGACCGTGGAGATATTAAGCCCGGAATGCGCTTGATTGAAGCAACAAGTGGAAATACCGGCATCGCTTTAGCGATGATTGCCCGGCTGTTTGATTTAGAGATAGAGCTGATTATGCCTAAAAACTCTACCAAAGAACGCATGCAAACCATGGAGGCTTTTGGCGCAAAAGTGATTTTACTAGAAGGGATTGAGGAGTGCAGAGACTATGCGGAAGAAAAAGGCGCTTCTGGCGATTATTTTTTGCTCAACCAGTTTGCTAACCCCGATAATTATTTAGCGCACTACAAATCTACTGCCCCCGAAATCTGGAATGACACCGGACATAAAATCACGCATTTTGTAAGTTCTATGGGTACAACAGGCACCATCATGGGTACGTCTATGTATTTAAAAGAACAGAATCCGGCTATTCAAATTGTAGGCTGTCAGCCTACAGAAGGTTCATCAATCCCTGGTATAAGACGTTGGCCAGAAGCGTATTTGCCGAAGATATTTGATGCTTCAAGAGTTGACCGAGTGATTGATGTTTCGCAAGAAAGTGCCACACAGACCGCCCGCAACCTAGCCAAAACAGAAGGCATATTTGCAGGAATGAGCAGTGGTGGCGCTTGTTATGCTGCCCTTGAATTGGCGAAGGAATTAAAAGAAGGCTTAATTGTTTTTATAGCTTGCGATAGAGGAGACCGTTACCTTAGTAGCGAGTTGTTTGTTTAATGTTTTTTAATTAACGTTATCCAATTTTTTTTAAAGTTTGCACTTCAACTTAAAAGAGCTATCTTAGTGAAAGATGTATCTAAAAAAAGCAACATATCAAGTAATCAGTATTCCTTTGCCCATAAATGGATTTAGGTTTGCGGTGTTACGTGTTGTTCCCGCATTTATAGCAGATGGCATAGCTGCTTTCATTCTTTTCAGAAACACCAAGGATTTTATAGTATAAGCCCCGCTTTAACTTTTTGTATTGGGGCATTCGCTTCCATAAAATCAGCAATTATTAAAATTCTTCAGCGTGAAAAAAAGCAGTTATATATTATTCATTACAAATCATTTGTTAAACAGTTATTTAATGTGCTGTAATTTGTCTTTTTGTAAGCTATTCCACTTTATCTCCACAAATAACAAAGCCTTTGTTAATTAAGCCCCATGTTTTTGTGGGGCGGTATAAATTATTTCTGTAATATTTATAGCGACAGTTTTTTTGTGTTTAATTATGAGTTGGAATGGCTCATAAAAAACTGTTGTTGTTTTAAATCTACTCCTTATTGTTAATAATATTCAAATTTTAAATTATCACCCGTCATGGTAAAAGAACAAATAATTATAGGTGAAAGAGAACACCTTTTGTTAGAGAAGCACTTAAAGACCTCTAACATGTCAAAACATAACAATGAAAAGTTAGCCAACGAGTTAAAAAACGCAAAAGTAGTGAAGGTTCAGGATATTCCTGCTAAAGCAATTATTTTGAACTCTATTGTGGAGATTGAAGAAACCGTTAGCAACAAAAAGTTTCATTTCCAGATAGTTTTACCTAATGAAGCAAATATTAAGGATAACAAGATTTCCATCTTTACACCGATGGGAATTGCACTTATAGGATATTTAGAGGGAACTTTTGTAGAGTGGGAGATGCCGAACGGCGTTCAGAAATTTAAGATTCTTAAGGTTGAACAGCCTTCATAATGTGCAATAGCATTAGAAAAAAGCCGGGGTAATAAATTAAAGATCCCTAGCTTTTTTAAATCAATTTAGTCCCAAATTGTTGCAATTATCGTCTAAATGTTTAGCAAACATATGGTCAGCTATTTTCTCGGCACCAAATTTTTCATCAACAGTCTGGAAAGCTACGGGCGCCACTATTTCTTCCGTGGTAAAAGCATTTCTATACAAATCTTTAAAAAATAGATATTTTTTTATAACTGGGATAATTCATCATTCTTCTATTTAAAGAATGATGAATTTCAATAGGATATGGGGGGTAAAAATATTCAACAATACGAAAACCAAATAGTCAAATAATCAGTATATAACTAAAGTATACGGTAACTTAACTAAATACTTAAATACACAACAGCCGGGTAGATGATATGGGTGAATTTGTAATTTGCTAACAGAGAATTGTATGGCACTAGTTAAAGTTGTTATTTTGTGCAACTGAAACGCTATTTTTACAAGGTCGGGTAAAATAATAATTAAACTAACAGAAACTTTGAAGATATTTATCTGTATAAATTAAGAAATATGTATAAAATAGTAAATTACGAAGATGCTTCTGTGGATACAAAAGCAATCTATGATGACAGTATGCGCACTCTAGGGATTCCTTTTGTGCTAAATTGGTTAAAATGCCAAGGCGAAAACCCCGTTATTTTAAAAGGAAACTGGGAGAAATTAAAAAACACTTTGTTAATAGGTGATGTGCCCAATGTGCTAAAACAGATTATTATCCATAACATTAGCAAAAAGAAAGAATGTAACTACTGTGCAACGGTTCATGGAATTTTAGCAAATTCTATGAGTGATGTTTTAACAGCAGATAGTGATTTTGTTCTAATCGAAAACTTGACCAACGACATTATCCCATCAAGTTATAAAACTGCAATCAAAATCATTACCAGCGCTGCGTTGAATCCTCAATCTTTTAAGGAAGAAAATATTAATGCTTTGAGAGAAGAAGGTTTTAGCAGCACAGAGATAATTGAACTATTGAGTTTAGCTGATTTTGTGAACATGGCCACCACTATTGCCGATATTTCAGGTATCATGGTTGATAATGAGTTGTTAGAAGTTGCATAAATGGATAATGTTGAGTCGATTTCTTTACGATTAAGGTATGAAGCATTTTCTAAGTATGCATCTAGTATATCTAAATGTAAAGAAATTGACAGTTTGGCGCCAGTTTTTGTAAGGCATATTAAATATTTAATGCCTTTCAATTTTGGCAGATTGCTGATTTTCAAGGATCAATATTTTTATGAAGTACTTTTTAGCAATCAAAAAATCGAGGTTAATGTAGGAGAAAACGTTGTGTTGCGTGGGTTTGAAAAAATCACGGTAGCAACATTAATTCCACAATTGAAGAATAACAGTGAGGTTGATTTTAGCTTAATAGAAGAAACTTTCAGAGATTTTGGCTTAAAGCAAGATTCTTTTGAACAACTTTCTGTTGTTCCGCTAAAAAGCTTATTGAACACTGCACTGTTTGGTTTTTCGTCTAAAAAGAACCAGTATATCTCCCAAATCGATAACCAGTTTGCTAAATTAATGTTGGATTTATTTGTGACAAAATTTTCCGAGATCAAGTTATTTATTGATACAAACCTCCAAAAGCAAATTATAGAGAATAACTTTAAAATTATTAGCAATAAAAACCTGGAAATTGAACAGGTTTTAGTAAACCAAGAAGATTTAATTAAGAAACGAACCGAGCAATTAGAAGCGAGAAATGTTGTGTTAGAGGAATATTCCTGGATTACTTCACACGAAATTAGAAGACCGCTTGCCAATATCTTGGGATTGGTACAGCTGGCTTATCATGATTTAAACGATACAGAAAATTTAATTAAAGTAATTGACCTCTTAAAAAATTCTGCGCTTGAGTTAGATGAAGAAGTTAAGCGAGCGAACTCCTTGCTTGCCGAAAGAACTTAGCTAAAAAAAGCCACTCAATTTGTTAAAATGAATGGCTTTTTAATGATTTATGCTCCCTCAGCATTCATAAAAACAAATTTTTTATCAAATACATCTAATTTTATTTTACTGTCTCTATCTACTGTTCCAGCTAAAATCTGTTTAGATAACTCATTTAATATCCGTTTCTGCACCACTCGTTTTAACGGCCGAGCACCAAACTGCGGATCGTAACCTAATTCGGCTAACCAGTCGAGCGCTTCTTCTGATGCTTCGATACTGATGCCCATTTCTGCCAACGATTTTTGTACACCAACAAATTGTAATTGCACAATATCTCTGATTTCATCACGGTTTAGCGGTGTAAACATGATTACTTCATCAATCCGGTTTAAAAACTCTGGGCGGATGGTTTTTTTCAACAATTCAAAGACCTCGTTTTTGGTTTTAGCAATTACTTCCTCGCGGTTATCATCTACCAGAAGACTAAAGTTTTCCTGAATTAAATGCGAACCAATATTGGAGGTCATGATGATGATGGTGTTTTTGAAGTTCACTACACGACCTTTGTTGTCCGTTAAGCGTCCGTCATCTAAAACTTGCAGCAGAATGTTGAATACATCGGGATGCGCTTTCTCGATTTCATCTAGCAAAATCACAGAATACGGTTTTCTCCGAACAGCTTCGGTTAACTGGCCACCTTCATCATAACCCACATATCCCGGGGGCGCACCTATCAATCGGCTTACGGCATGGCGTTCTTGGTATTCACTCATGTCAATCCGAACCATGCTATGCTCATCATTAAATAAAAACTCTGCTAAAGCTTTTGCCAATTCGGTTTTGCCCACACCAGTAGTACCCAAAAAAATAAAAGAACCTAACGGCTTCCGTTGATCACTCAATCCCGCTCTTGACCTGCGAATCGCATCTGATAAAGCTTCAATTGCTTCATGCTGACCGGCCACACGTTTATGCAGTTCTGCTTCTAAGCTTAACAATTTTTCGCGTTCACTGGCAACCAGCTTATTCACGGGGATACCTGTCCAACGGGCAACTACGCCGGCAATGTCCTCAGAAGTTACTTCTTCTTTTAACATCCGGCTGTCAGACGTTTTGCTATGCAATTCCGTTTTTAGTTTTTCAACTTCTTCCTGTGTTTCTTTAATTCTTCCGTAACGGATTTCGGCAACTTTGCCATAATCTCCGGCCCGTTCGGCTTGGTCTGCTTCCAGTTTTAAGTCTTCAATTTTCTCTATTTTGGAGTTTAAATTATCAACTAAATCTTTTTCGCCTTGCCATTTTGCCTTTAGTTCATCTCGTTCAGATGTTAAATCAGCAATTTCTTTAGACAAATCGTTCACTTTGCGTTCATCTTTTTCGCGTTTGATGGCTTCCCGCTCAATCTCCAATTGCATTATTTT
>DASSWV010000019.1:0-7830 GCA_035704545.1 Pelobium sp. | reverse complement strand
AGCGGCTGTTTCCGGAACAGTGGGTTTAGGCAATATCGCCGGTGTTGCTGTTGCAGTGGCCGTTGGTGGGCCCGGAGCGACGTTTTGGATGATTATCGCCGGAATTTTGGGAATGTCTTCAAAATTTGTAGAATGTACGTTGGGTGTAAAATACCGTGATGTTGATAAAGACGGGACAGTACATGGTGGCCCAATGTATTACCTATCCAAAGGATTAAAGGAACTTAAAATGACTGGTTTTGGTAAAGTGCTTGCTGGTGCTTTTGCGGTTTTATGTGTAGGAGCTTCTTTCGGTGGCGGTAATGCTTTCCAGTCTAATCAAGCGGTTGCGCAAATTGCCTCAACGTTTAGCCTAGAGGGCGGTTTCATTAAAAGTTTATTAGGCCTTCTTATAGCAGGGATTGTTGCTATTGTTATTATTGGCGGGATCAAAAGAATTGCTGTATGGACAGAGCGCTTGGTGCCATTTATGGCTGGATTGTATATGTTGGCCTGTTTAATTATTATCGGTGCAAATTTCAGTTACATCGGTGATGCATTTGGGTTAATATTTTCTGAAGCTTTTTCTCCAACTGCTGGCTTAGGTGGTTTTTTAGGAGTTTTGATTACAGGTTTTAGGCGAGCTGCTTTTTCTAATGAGGCAGGTGTTGGTTCGGCTTCCATTGCTCACGCAGCAGTAAAAACGAGGTATCCCGCTAGTGAAGGTATTGTTTCTTTGCTAGAACCATTTATTGATACGGTGGTAATTTGTACCATGACCGCATTGGTAATCATATTGTTTAATAAAGATGGTGCTTTCGCCTACGGTTTAACAGATGCTACAGGAAACGTAATGCTAACTGCTACCGGACAATCAGTTGGCGGGGTAGATTTAACAACCCTGGCTTTTGATTCAGTAATCCCTCATTTTTCTTATGTATTAACAGTTGCAATTGTATTATTTGCTTTTAGCACCATGATTTCTTGGTCTTATTATGGTTTACAGGCATGGAAATATCTTTTTGGAAGGTCAAAAACATCAGACATTACCTACAAAATTTTGTTCTTGATATTTATCATAATCGGAGCAGCGGCAACCTTAGACTCTGTGATTAAATTCTCAGATGCGATGCTTTTAGCAATGGTTTTCCCTAATATGATTGGCCTCATACTATTATCGCCAAAAGTAAAAACAGAATTGGCCAGATATGTAGCGGCCGTTAAAAAGGTGTTTGTATAAAAAAAAAATCTTGTTTTTTAATTAGAGGTTAAGTCATGTGAACGCACTTAACCTTTTTTTTGTAAAAAAGTTGTACATTTTTCCATAATCCAAAATAAACTTAAACCTTTGCGTTTATTACATTAATTTAAATACATCTAATTTTTATGAAGCAATACAAACTGAGCATTTTACTGGCTCTATTCTTTCTTTTTTCAACATCGGCAATTTATGCGCAAGAAAATGCAACAAACCCCAATTGGCATAACTTAGATTACAGTACAGATTCTGTAATGGGAATTAGCTTAAATAAAGCATATTCCGAACTTTTGAAAGGTAAAAAAGCTAAATCGATAATCGTGGCAGTTTTGGATGGAGGTGTAGAGATAACCCACAAAGATTTAGAACGCGTGATCTATACCAATAAAAAAGAACGCTTGAACGGTAAAGATGATGACAAAAATGGTTATATCGATGACAGACATGGCTGGAACTTTTTAGGTGTTGGTGATAAAGATATTGAGTTTGAAACTTTAGAATTAGTTAGACAAATTAGGAAGTTGCGGTCTAAATTTAACGAGAGTACGATGGATAGCATTTCAAAAGCTAATAGCCCCGAATTTCAAAAATTACAAGTCATGGAAGCGGACTATAAAAAACAATACGAAGAAACCAGTCGCACACTTTCAGGGATTTCGGGGTTTAAAGATGTTTTAGATAAAATTGAAATTAAAATTGGTAAAGATTCGCTTAGCTTAGAGGGCTTTACCAACTTTAAACCAACAGAACCTCGCGAGGTTTACGTTAGAAACGCAGTTTTAAATGCAATTAAAGAATCTGACCTAGATTATGCGACATTTAAAAAGGAAGAGATTGATGCCCCTTATCATCATTATTACGAAAAATTAAACTATCAGCTTAACCTCAATTATCGTCCTAGAAAAGAACTTGGAATAAACGATGAAACAAGGTTTTATGGAAACAACCATGTCGCCGGGCCTGATGCGCTACATGGAACTCATGTTGCTGGTATCATAGGTGCGGATCGCAAAAATAAAATCGGTATTAACGGTATTGCCAACAAAGTGAAACTACTAGGTGTACGCACAGTGCCAAACGGAGACGAGCTTGATGTTGACGTTGCAAACTCGATTAGATATGCGGTAGATCAAGGTGCAAAAATCATTAATATGAGCTTTGGTAAATCATATTCTAATAATAAGCAAATTGTAGATGATGCAGTAAAATATGCTGTTTCAAAAGATGTTTTACTAATTCACGCTTCGGGTAATGATAACAATAACCTTGATGTAGCTTACAACTTTCCTAACAAAAAATATGAGGATGGCAGTGGCGTTGCATCTTCATGGTTAGAAATAGGCGCATCTGGACCAACGAAAGATCAATCATTAAAAGCAAATTTCTCCAATTACGGCAAAACAACAGTTGATGTTTTTGCACCCGGTGTTCAAATTTATTCCACCACGCCAAATTCAACCTATCGGGCTTTAAGCGGAACAAGTATGGCAGCGCCTGTAGTTTCAGGTATTGCCACTTTAATTCGTAGCTATTATCCGTCATTATCTGCGGTGCAGGTAAAGCAAATTATTATGGATTCAAGTGTGAAAATCAATCAAAAGGTTACAGTGATGGTTGATGCGAAACCTGTTGAAATGAACTTTTCTGATTTGAGTGTAAGCGGAGGAATAGCTAACGCATACAATGCTTTAAAAATGGCAGAAGAATTAACTAACTAACAGCACAGCTGCGAATTAAGCAAGAATGTATTAAAATATCAATAGCCTGTGTAATAGCAGGCTTTTTTGTTTTAGCAGATTCTCTTTTATAGAAACGGGAACGGTTGCGTAGTTTTATCATACAAAATCCTATATAAACATATTTTTTTACCGATTTTAGCTATGTAAAACCAATTTTAATTTAATACAGAATATGATGGAAAATGAAAACCTGTTTAGTTTAGCAGGAAAAGTAATTGTGGTAACTGGTGGAACAGGTGTGTTGGGCGAATCTTTTGTAAAGGCTATTGCTGTTGCCGGAGCAAGCGTAGCAATTTTAGGTAGAAACAAGGATGTTGCAGAACAAAGAGCAAATGAAATCAATACAAATGGGGGCAAAGCACTGGCGGTTGTAGCCGATGTTTTAGATGAAGCATCCTTGATAAAAGCAAAAGAACAAATTTTGAGTGCTTTTGGAAAAATAGACGGATTAGTCAACGGAGCAGGTGGAAATATGCCAGGAGCTGTTGTTGATCCAAGTGCTTCGGTTTTTTCCTTAGATATAGATGCGTTAACCAAGGTAATGAACCTTAATCTTTTTGGAACAATTTTACCTACTCAGGTTTTTGGAGAAGAAATTGCAAAAAATAACGGCGGAAGCATCGTCAATATTTCTTCAATGGCATCACAAAGATCAATTACGAAAGTATTAGGATACACCGTTGCAAAATGCGCTATTGACGGTTATACCAAATGGTTTGCAGTTGAACTAGCTAACCGATACGGTGACAAAATAAGAATGAACGCTATTGCACCAGGCTTCTTTTTAACCGAGCAAAACAGAACGCTATTAACAAAAGAAGACGGAACCTATACAGATAGAGGGAATCTAGTGATTAAACAAACGCCATTTAGCAGGTTTGGTACGCCACAAGAGTTAGAAGGTGCACTGATTTGGTTGTTAAGCGATGGTTCAAAATTTGTAACCGGTAGCGTTGTGAATGTTGATGGTGGTTTTGCAGTATTCAGCGGGGTTTAGGAGTTGAGATTTGAGTAGTGAGAGCCTGTATTGTGGTTTATGAGTTCATTAAGTTCTAGTCAGTAGGCAATTATTCAACAATTCGCTCATTCACTCATTCAAAATTTAAAATCCACTTATTCATTCATTCGTTCATTCATTCATTCATTCATTCAAAATTCATTCATTCATTATTAAAAATGAGCACTTATCAAATGATGCCAACAATGCGTTGGTACGGTCCAAAAGACCCTGTGAAATTAAGCGATATATTGCAGGCAGGCTGTAAAGGTGTTGTGTCTGCGTTGCACCATGTTCCTAACGGTCAGGTGTGGACAGTCGAAGACATTAAAGAAAGGCAGCAGATAATTGCAGATGCTGGTTTAGTATGGAATGTGGTAGAGAGCGTTCCGGTTTCTGAAGCAATCAAAACCCGTACAGCTAATTTTGAACTTCACATCGAAAACTATAAGCAGAGCTTAATCAACTTGGCAAGTTGCGGTATTTATACCGTTACGTATAATTTTATGCCTGTTTTAGACTGGACTCGCACTGATCTGGAATTTACGGTAGAAGACGGTTCTAAGGCTTTAAAATTTGAAAAAGCAGCCTTTGTTGCGTTTGATTTATTTATCCTAAAAAGAAAAAACGCGGAAAAAGATTACTCTACAGAAGAAGTGGCAAGAGCAAAAGCTCGGTTTGCCGGAATGTCTGACGAGGAGAAACAAAAACTTCAACGGAATATTATTGCTGGTTTGCCCGGCAGCGAAGAAAGCTTCACCATAGAAAAGTTTCAGGAAGCATTAGATCCGTACGCAAATATAGATGCTGCTCAACTTCGTAAAAACTTAGTTTCTTTCTTAAAAGAAGTTGTCCCCATAGCAGAAACAAACAAAGTACAAATGGTTATCCATCCGGATGACCCCCCTTACGCTATCTTAGGGTTGCCAAGGGTGGTTAGCACAGCGGATGACATCAACCACTTAATAACTGAAGTTCCATCGTTGAGTAACGGACTTTGTTTCTGTACAGGCTCTTTTGGTGTGAGGGCAGATAATGATTTGCCAACGATGGTTAAACAATTTGGTGATCGCATCAATTTTTTACACTTAAGAAGCACTAGAAGAAATGAATTTGGGGACTTTTACGAGGATAACCATCTAGAGGGAAATGTGGACATGTATGCAGTAGTTAAAGAAATAGTGTTATTGATGCAACAACGTGGAGTAAATATCCCTATGCGTCCAGATCATGGGCACCAAATGTTAGATGACTTAGGTAAAAAAACAAACCCCGGTTATTCTGGAATTGGAAGGCTACGAGGTTTAGCAGAACTGCGAGGTTTGGAGATGGGAATTGCTCGATCTCTATAGAATTACTCATTTTAAACATTCGATTGCCTAAAAAACTAATAGATGATATAATTTTTTTAGCAATTACTTTTTAAATGTCAATCAATTGTATATCAATTAATTGACATTTTTTTGTGAGATTTTTTTTAATAATTAAATCAGTTTGTTTTTTACTTATTGTAAAAAATACACACTGTATTAAATTTATTTTGCATATTAGCTTTCTTAATTTCAAAAAGACGGCTTAAAACCACTGGCTCTTCTTCTTGTATTAAAGTGAAATTGAATTATAACCTAAACAATTTAAAAATTAATGAAAACACTATCAACAGCGGATTACATTGTTTTCCTGACTTACTTTGTGATTGTAGCCGGCTACGGATTCTGGATTTACCGAAAGAAAAAGAGCCAACAAGCCGATTCTAAAGACTATTTTCTTGCAGAAGGTTCCTTAACCTGGTGGGCAATTGGAGCCTCCCTTATCGCGTCTAATATTTCGGCAGAACAGTTTATCGGTATGAGCGGTTCTGGTTTCCAATTGGGCCTAGCGATTGCCACTTATGAATGGATGGCGGCAATAACTTTAATTGTTGTAGCTGTGTATTTTATTCCAGTATATCTTAAAAATGGGATATTTACCATGCCTCAGTTTTTAAGTCAACGGTACAACGAAACGGTGGCTATGATTATGGCGGTGTTTTGGTTATTGCTTTATGTTGTTGTTAACTTAACTTCCATCCTTTTCTTAGGAGCAATTGCGGTAAGTAGCATATCCGGCATCAACTTTACTATATGTATGATCGGAATGGCTGTTTTTGCAATTATCATTACCCTTGGAGGAATGAAGGTAATTGGTTACACCGATGTTATACAAGTGTTTTTCTTGATTTTAGGAGGTTTAGCCACCACTTATTTAGCATTAAATTTAGTGGCTGAATATTATGGCGATAGCGGTGTAATCAAAGGGTTTACGCATTTGACTTCCCAAGCAGGAGACCACTTTCATATGATTTTTGATAAAACCAACGAAAATTACATTGAACTTCCAGGACTTACTGTTTTAATAGGGGGTATGTGGATTGTAAATTTAAACTACTGGGGATGTAACCAGTACATCACTCAACGGGCTTTGGGAGCTGATTTAAAAACGGCTCGTGGTGGTATTTTATTCGCTGCTTTTTTAAAGCTGTTAATGCCTCTTATCGTAGTTCTTCCAGGTATTGCCGCTTATTTACTTTACAAACAAGAAGTGTTTAGCACTGAAATGTATGTAAACGGAAAACTTCAGGCAGATAGAGCTTATCCAGTATTGTTGAACTTATTGCCAAGCGGATTAAAAGGTCTTTCTTTTGCAGCCTTAACAGCAGCTGTTGTGGCTTCGTTAGCGGGTAAAGCAAACAGTATTTCTACAATTTTTACACTAGATGTTTACAAGAAGGTGTTCAACAAAACAGCTTCAGAAAAAAGCTTGGTACGTACTGGTAAAATCACAGTAATTGTATCAATGTTGTTAGCGGTAGCTATTGCACCTTTCTTAGGGATTGAAAAAGGAGGCTTCAAGTTTATTCAGGAATACACTGGATTTGTTTCTCCAGGTATCTTTGCCATGTTTATTTTAGGTTTCTTCTGGAAACGCACTACCTCCGCTGCTGCGCTTTTTGCAACCATCGGCGGATTTATTTTATCTGTAGTACTTAAATTTTTGCCAGAGTTTATGGATCTTTCTTTCCTTTACTCAACCGGTTTTGCCGTTCCGGTAAATGGAGTGTACGAAATTCCGTTCTTAGATAGAATGGGCTTTGTTTTCCTTTTCTCTATCATCGGGATGTTCTTTATTAGCAGATTAGAATACAAAGACTCTCCAAACCCTAAAGGTTTAGAAGTTGATCCAAGTATGTTTAAACCTGATGCAGGATTTACCGTAGGTGCGGTGTTGATCATCGGAATTTTAATTGCTTTATATACAGTTTTCTGGTAAACTAAAGTTCCTCTAAAACAAAATCCCCGAAGTTGTTTAGCTTCGGGGATTTTTTATTTCCTTTAGTTCGAGTTCCTCAATTTCCTAATGCCTGACTTCAAAAAACAAGGTTAATTTTCACGATTCAGTATATCAGCATTCTCTAGCTATCGTTCTTCTCTAAAAGTTTCAGTAACACTGCAAAATCCTTTGGATATTCGGCCCTGAAAGTCCTTGTTTCATTTTCCGCAATTTTAAACGTAACTTCTCTTGAGTGTAGCGCAAAACGTTTCATAATTGGTTGTTCTTCTTCGTTTTTGCTGGGGCGATAATTCCGTTTAATTTTCGAAAGGAAAACTGGTTTGCCATCATACATCTCATCACCGCATATTGATGCTCTTTGTGTTGCCAAATGAATTCTAATCTGGTGCATACGCCCCGTTACAGGTCTAGCTTCAATTAAGGTGTAATGTTTAAAGTAAACCAGCGATTTAAAGTAAGTGTCGGCTCTTTTTCCCTCATTTCTACTAATCAGTACATTTCCTTTTCCAGCATTTAATATCGGTAAA
>DASSWV010000071.1:0-5423 GCA_035704545.1 Pelobium sp. | reverse complement strand
TTCTGTTATAAGCCCCACTTCTGGCAATACCCGCAGAAAACAGCTTGGTGTGCGCTAAAAGGTTAGCAGTCATAAAAGCTCCATAAGAATGCCCGCCAATTGCGATTCTTTTTGGATCTCCAATACCCATGGACACAATTTTATTAACTGCGGCTTCGGCGTTTTGCGTCAACTGTTCCACAAAAGTGTCATTTGGTTGGTCGTTACTCTCCCCAACAATTGGCATCTCTACGTTGTCCATTACGGCGTACCCTTGGGTTACCCAATACAACGGCGAAGCCCAAGAAATTGTATTGAAACGGTAAGGAGAACCTTTTATCTGTCCGGCCGCATTTATGGTTTTAAACTCCCGAGGGTAGGCCCACATCAAAACAGGCAGTTTCCCTTTGGCAGGAATGTAACCATTGGGCAGGTAAAGCATGGCACTTAAATTCAGCTTGTCTGCTCTTTTGTAATTTATTTTTTGTTTGATAACTCCAAACAGTTGCGGATAAGGGTTTTTAAAATAGGTAATTTGCTGTGTTTTTCCTTTTCTAAAATCCAGATTGAAGTAATTTTTAGGTTCTATTGCAGATTCTCTGCTGATAATTAGGTTGTCTTTATTATCATAAAAAACAGGAAGTTCATAAAACGGTGCTCTTGACCTAAAAAGCGTATCAGTAAGTTTGGTTTTTACGTTAAATTGGAGCAAAAAAGGCCTTTCACCTTGTGGGGATGCACCTTGCGAGATAGAAAAAATATTTACGTTATTGGGGTCAGCGGCCCTTCTTATCGCATTATACTCCAGTAATAACACATCTCTATTGTATTGATTTTTTGTTTTTACAAATTCTCCGGGATCCGAATACGCATCTTCATAGTACCTGTCCCACAGGTTTACCCTATAGCTCGAATTTCCGGGCTTTATAAAAACACGCCTTTCGCCACGGGTTTTCCACCAGCGTTCGTTTACAATAGCAATTTGGTCATCGCCCCAATCAATATAGTTAAAGCGCAAATAGCAATCTGCCAATTTCTTACGCACTACACTTCCAGCTTCCTGCGTATATAAAACATCTCTGATAACGGTTCTTTGATTAGGATCACCTTCATCCTGGGCTTCCACAAAAAAAACAGTTTGGGCTTTATCGGCTCTCCAAGCAAACTCTCTAGGACCTTTTACAACAGCATCAAAACCTTGCGGTAAATTATCTGCGGACGGAACAGTGGCCAGCTCACGGGTTAATTTTCCGTATTTATCTCTAAGTTCTACTTTGTAGGAAAAACCGGAAATGGGCACTAAATAGGAGTAAGGCTTCTGAACAATCGAAAGCATAACCAATTCTCCATCAGGCGAAAAATCAAAGCTTTTATAAATTTCTGGGCGGTTATAATTAACCGTTTGCCCGTTGAGGTAAACTACTTTTAGTTGAGATGTAAGGTAATATTCAAACAGTTGCTCATCGTTTTCATTTTTTAATAAATCCTGATAGGTACGGTTTGGAGACACCTCGCCCGTAGACTGCCTAATATTTGGCCCGATCTCAACTGCGCTCAGCGTTTGTAAAGGTTTTTGTTCTGCAACGCAATTGGCTAAAATAGTGTTCCCATCAGCCGACCATTTATAAAGTGTGCCGTAAATATCATTTAAAACAACGTTTGCTAATCGTTTTGCAGATCTTGAAGCAATGTCGCCTATCCATAGTTGCACTTCGTTTTCTGTAGTGATGCTAAATGCGATTGCATTTTCATCCGGCGAAAAGCTAACATCCTTTATTTTGGCATTTTTGGGAATTCCTTCAAAACCAAAATCATCATCGTTTTTAATGTTTTTTACGTTGATGCTGGCATAATAAGTAGCTTTAGCGTTACTGTGGTTTTGTGCGTTTACACGTAAGCCGGCCAATTTTATAAAAGGCTTTGCTATTTCTGTGATTGAAGGATAGCCAGCGGTTTCTAAAAAAAGCATCAAATTGCCACTGCCGCTAACCATCACTGATTTTGTGGTGGAAGCTTCTACAATATCGCTCATTTCTTTAGGAGGTTTCTGGTAACCAGAAACCTCTTGTGCTAAAGAGAAACTTGAATGTGTTATTAAAACTGTGAAAAGGGTGTAAGCCCCGATTTTTTGAAGGTTAAACCCCATTAAAATTTATTTGATATATTTAAAATCCTGGTCTTTTTTTATAGCCAACAGAGAATGATATATTAAGCTGATGACATTGTCTACATCATCTTTATGGATCATTTCAACCGTTGTGTGCATATAACGTAAAGGCAAAGAAATTAGTGCAGAAACTACACCTTCATTGGAGTAAGCGAAAGCATCAGTATCCGTCCCAGTTGAACGAGAAGACGCCTGTCTTTGGAAAGGAATGTTGTTTTTTTGAGCAACTTCTACCAATAATTTATTGAGGTTAACTTGTACAGCTGGTGCGTAGGAAACCACCGGGCCTTTACCACAGGCTAAATCGCCTTGAGTGATTTTATTGATCATTGGCGTGGTGGTATCATGGGTTACATCGGTAATAATGGCAACATCCGGTTTTATTCTGTGGGCAATCATCTCTGCACCACGCAAACCAATTTCTTCCTGTACTGCGTTTACGATGTATAAGCCGAAATCCAGTTTTTTCTTGTTTTCATGTAGTAAACGGGCAACTTCGGCAATCATAAAACCACCGGCTCGGTTATCTAAGGCTCTGCCAACATAATACCTATCGTTTAACACCATAAATTGGTCCTCGTAAGTAATTACGCAACCCACATGAACGCCCAATTTTTCTACTTCTTCTTTGGTGGTACAACCGCAATCTAAAAAGATGTTTTTTAGTTGTGGAGCTTCTTCTTTTTCGCCTCCGTGGCGAGTATGAATTGCCGGCCAACCGAAAACCGCGGTAACCGGGCCCTTATCTGTATGGATAATTACGCGTTTTGAAGGCGCAATCTGATGATCGGAACCACCGTTTCTGATGACGTAAATTAAACCATCGCTGGTAATGTAATTTACAAACCACGAAATTTCATCGGCATGAGCTTCAATAACAACTTTGTATTTTGCTTTCGGGTTAATTACCCCAACCGCAGTTCCGTAATTATCTACAAAAGTTTCGTCAACGTAAGGCTTAATATAATCTAACCAAAGTTTTTGTCCTTCCCACTCAAAACCCGTTGGAGATGGGTTGTTGATGTATTTTTCTAAAAATGATAAGGATTTTTTATTGACAACAGCAACGTGTTTATGTTCTTTTGAATCTTCTTTTTTCTTAGCCATTTGGTTTTTGATTGAATTTTGACAAATATAAAAAACCTGAGAGAAGCTCAGGTCATTTTAAGGTTTTCTTATGGTTATTGTTTATTTGGTAAATTTGCTGAAGAAATCCCAAAGCACAATTCCTGTGCTGATGACGATGTTGAATGAATGTTTAGTGCCAAACTGTGGGATTTCTATACAACAATCTATGTGCTGCATCACTTCTTCACTCACGCCGTTTACTTCGTTGCCAAAAAAGAAAGCGTATTTTTTACCCTTATCAGGATGAAAATCCAATAAACTTACGCTACTTTCTGCTTGCTCAATGGCCACAATTTGATAATTATCGGCTTTTAGTTTTTCAACGGCTGCTAAGCTGTTTTCAAAGTATTTCCATTTGATGGATTGCGTTGCACCTAAAGCCGTTTTTTCTATTTCCCGATGTGGAGGCTGGGCAGTAATTCCGCATAAATAAATAGCTTCTACGGCAAAACCGTCTGATGTTCTAAACGCAGAACCTACATTGTGCAAACTTCTTACATTATCTAAAACCACCACAACCGGAAGTTTTTTTTGCGATTGAAAGTCTTCTATAGATGGTCTGTTTAGTTCTTCGAGCTTTAGCTTTCTCATGCCCACAAAGATAACAGCAATAATGAATTTTGATTTGGATTAAAGCGCTAATGTTGCAGAAAACTTATTCTACTAAATCTATTGCTTCTGTTTTAAATTTATGAGCATGGGTAGTCACTGCTATAGGCCTCTCCATCTGATTGCTGATAGCATCCACCAAAGAAACGCCGTAATAGAATATAAATGAGGAGTAAAATATAAATAGCATCACTAATAAAATAGCACCAGAAGTACCATAAATTTCACTGATATTAGAATTTAATAAAAGAGTACGCATTACAAGTTTACCTACGGTTAATAAAACTCCGGTAAAAACAGAACTTAAAATTACCGCTTTCCAAGCGGGGCGACCGTTGCCTGTAAATCTGAAAGCGATACAGAACCACAAAGTGGTGGTGGCAAAAAACACCAGTTCGTTTACAAAGCCATTTAATACTGGAATATTGTTTTGCAATTTTTTTTCTAAAAACAAACGTACACCTTCAAAAGTAAAAGCAATAAATAACAAAATACCACCGGTGGTTATAATGCCCAATGATTTTAGACGTTGTTTTAAATTGAATTTAAAGCCTAAGCCTTCGTTTATACTGATGCTCCACAATTGATTGATGGAGTTTCTGATGATGATAAAAAGAGTGGTTGAAACAAAGAGCAAAAATATAAACATGAGGATGGCGAAAAACCAATTATCTCCTAATTGGATAAGGTTCAGCAAAATTTGCCTAATTTCTTCTGCACTGTTTTTACCTATAATTTCAGAAAGCTTGTTAATAATGTTTACGCCAAATTTCTTGCGATTTAGAAACATCCCAAATATTTGCAGAATAACCACCAAAATAGCCGGAATTGCGAAAGTTCCAAAAAAAGCTGTAGCTGCAGCGATGCGTAGCGGGTCATTTTTAATTAAATTTAAACCTGCGTTTTTCAAAGCAATGCCTATTTCTTTTAAATTGATGTGATTAAATACCGTCATGAAATAATGTAGTTAACAGAAATATGCTATTATTGCCACTTTTTAACTCGGCAAAAATGTGTTGCGTGGTAAGATAAGTGAAATTCTGTTATATTTGGCAAATCAACGAGGGGTGCCTTAATTTTTTCTGGCTGAGAACATACCCAATGGGATGGTAAAAGGCAAATGGTGTAAGGTAAAAGGTTGGAAAACCCTAAACCTCACTGCTTCAACCTCAAACCTATCCATACACCTGATCCGGATAATGCCGGCGTAGGGAAATAGGTGAAAAACATTTCCTCCCTTGTTTAGATTAATATTTATGCTTTTTTCAATGGAAGTTTCTGAATGGTTTAGTTTATTAGTTAACCAGGTTTTAGCTACAGGTTGGTTAGAGTGGGTAGCTGTTCTTTTTGGTGTTGGCGAGGTATTGTTGGCTCGTAAAAATAAAGTTGCGCTTTACCCCGTGGGCATTGTTTCCATTTTAACCTCCGGTTTTTTATTGATTGAAGCCAAGCTTTATGCGGAAGCCCTGCTTAGCATGTATTATTTGGTAATGAGTATTTACGGATGGGCAATGTGGAAATCGCGAAGCCAATCTGGCGC
>DASSWV010000049.1:0-16064 GCA_035704545.1 Pelobium sp. | reverse complement strand
GTTTATGGCTCCAACTTCAGTAAAAACTACTCCATCTGTAGAACGGGCAATAATAAATTGTTGACTATTGTTTTCTGTTGCAGTGGACCATTTTCAGCATGTTGATTGGGAGATGCCTTAGCTGTGAAATTAATTAGCGACACTGGCAATGTATTCTCAATTAAATGAAGTGTACTTTCTTTTTGGATATTATAATCTGCTAAGGTTCTCCCATCTTCTAAAAGCTTTCCCGCAAAAACAAGACTTTGGTTTTCCGGTGGAATTCCGTCCTTATCTTCTATTTTTTGTTTTACCTGTTGTATGCTGTCGCTAGATTCCACATCTAAAGTGATGGTTTTTCCGCTAATAGTTTTTACAAAAATCTGCATGGCGCTCACTCCAAAGGGGAGAAAAACAATTAACAAACAGAACAAAGAAAGCAGAAAAGTTTTTTTTTGAGCAGGTGTTTTTTTATTGGATGAATTAGTCATAATCTGTAATTGTACGGGAAACGGATATTATGTGTTGCGAATAATTAAAAATGTATTAAAGGTTAACCAATAATAGCCCCACGGGAAGATTAGTTGATTTGAATGTTATGGTTTGGTCTGAAGTAATGCTGTTTTATAACCGAGTGTTTTGTGAAGTATAAATGCCTTACTAACAGCGGTTTGATTATATTTACGAATTTTGAAAATAATTTTTTTGCATTGTTTATTATTTTTTTCGGAATATTCAACTGAATTATAATAGTTTCGAAAAATGAACTGGAAACGAATAAACCTTTTTATAGGACCGCTACTTTTTATTATCGTTATGCTATTGCCTGTAGATGGTTTATCCACGGAAGGTAAATCTGTAATGGCTTGTACGCTTTGGGTAGCTTTTTGGTGGATTACCGAAGCAGTTGAACTTCCAGTAGCCTCAATTTTACCGATTGTAATTTTCCCACTTTCTGGAGGGCTACAATTGGGCGAAATCACGGCTTCGTACGGGCATCCACTAATTTATTTGTTCATGGGCGGTTTTATCATCGGCTTGGCCATACAAAAATGGAACTTACATCAGCGCATTGCTTATAATATTATTGAAGTGGTGGGCACCAGCGAAAAGCGGGTAATCTTGGGTTTTATGCTGGCCACTGCATTTCTTTCTATGTGGATTTCTAATACAGCTACTGCCGTGATGATGTTGCCCATTGGCTTGTCTGTAGTGGATCATTTTGGAGATAGAAAGCCTTTTAGTAAAAACCTGATGTTGGGCATCGCTTATGCAGCTTCCATAGGTGGAATTGCGACTTTAATCGGTACACCTCCCAATATTATTTTGGCGGGGATTGTTAAAGAATCCTTGGGGATAGAAATTTCATTTTTTAGATGGATGGTTTTTGCTACCCCATTTAGTATCCTATTATTGATCATCACTTGGGTTTATCTTACACGTTATAAAATTGAAGAGCAGGCTACCGAGGAATCTTTTCAAATGGCAAAACTGCCGAAGATGTCCGTTCAGGAAAAAAGGGTAACTATTGTCTTTGTGTTGGTAGCTTTTTTATGGCTTACCCGGTCTTTTATTTGGGAACCAATTTTTCCGGGACTGGATGATACCATTATTGCAATTATAGGAGCGGTACTGATGTTTTTAATCCCGGCAGGAGAGGGGAAAGGCAATTTGATGGATTGGGAAAGTGCCCGAAAACTACCTTGGGATGTGTTGCTGATTTTTGGAGCAGGCTTAGCCATTGCCAAGGGTTTTGCAGAAACAGACTTAACTACCTGGCTGGCCGGTTACTTTGTGCATCTCAACTTTTTGCCTGCTTTCGCTATTATATTTTTAGTTATAGCTGTTATCAACTTCTTAACAGAGATAACTTCTAACACCGCCACAGCCAGTTTAGTTTTACCCGTTCTGGTAACTTTAAGCGTTTCATTGGGTGTAGAAACTTTGCCGTTATTAGCCGGTGCGGCTATCGCAGCCTCTTGTGCGTTTATGTTGCCAGTTGCCACACCACCCAATGCGATTGTATTTAGTTCGGGCAAGGTTGCCATTAAAGAGATGGTAAAAACAGGTTTTTTATTGAATGTGCTTTCAATTGTGCTGACTTTTTGTTTTGTGAATTGGATTTGGGGTTTAATTTTTTAAAAAGATTTAATCACAAGTTTTAAACCCCGGGGGCTTGTGGTCACAGTTTATTAAGATATAACCAAAAAAACCTAAGCCTGTTTCGAAAGAAAATCCTGATAAGCTAATTCAATTCCTTCTCTTAAGCCAACTTTATGTTTCCAACCTTTGCTGTGGAGCTTACTTACATCCATCAGTTTACGTGGTGTGCCATCCGGTTTGCTGCTATCAAAAACCAGTTCGCCTTTAAAACCGATAATGTCTTTAATCAGTAAAGCCAAGTCCTTAATCGTTAAATCTTCTCCCGTACCCACATTTATTAAATGGGGTTCGTTGTAGTTTTCCATCAAATAGTAACAGGCATCTGCTAAATCATCGGCAAACAAAAATTCACGCATCGGGCTCCCACTTCCCCAAATGGTTACATTTGGCTCATTATTTTGTTTGGCTTCGTGAAATTTACGGATGAGTGCCGGTAAAACGTGAGAGTTTTGCGGGTGGTAATTATCGTTATAGCCATATAAATTGGTAGGCATTGCCGAGATGTAATTACAACCATATTGCGCTCGGTAAGCATCACACATTTTAATACCTGTTATCTTAGCTATTGCGTAAGGCTCGTTGGTTTCTTCTAATAAACCAGTCAGCAAATATTCTTCTTTTAAAGGCTGGGGAGCCATTTTTGGGTAGATACAGCTGGAACCTAAAAACATCAGTTTTTTAACGTTATTAAGGTACGAGTTATGGATAATGTTGTTTTGGATCTGTAAATTATCATGCAAAAACTCGGCTCGGTAAGTATTGTTGGCCACAATTCCTCCTACTTTTGCCGCCGCTAAAAACACGTAATCGGGTTTTTCTACCGCAAAAAAATCGGCTACCGCCACTTGGTTTCTTAAGTCAAGTTCTTTAGAAGTTCTGGTAATGATGTTGCCATAACCCTCTTTTTCTAACTTTCTTACAATTGCAGAACCTACCATGCCACGGTGACCGGCAACATATATTTTTGATGATTTTTCCAAAGCGCTAAACTAAAATAGGCTCAAAGATAAAATTATCCGTTTGCTTTAAAACCTTTAAATTAAATTTTGCGGTTAGTGGTGTGTAAATCTTATTTTTGAAGAAAATTTATAGAATTGGCGAAGAGAAAATTACAGCGTTTTGCAGAGATTGGCACATTTGACAACGTTAGGCAACTAGAGGAAGGAAAAGAGTTTAGAGGAAATTGGTCAAAATTGTTTTTTAAGAACGATAACCCCTTAATTTTAGAACTGGCTTGTGGAAAGGGAGAATACAGTGTGAATTTAGCGAAAAAATTCCCCGACAAAAATTTTGTAGGAATTGATTACAAAGGCAACCGTTTGTGGGTGGGTGCTAAAATGGCGATTGATGAAGGCATTAAAAACGTAGGATTTCTGCGCATACAAATCCAGAATTTACTCGACTATTTTGCTGAGGGAGAAGTGGAAGAAATTTGGATTACTTTCCCAGACCCGCAAGCGCAAAGTCCGTTAGAGCGTAAACGTTTAACCAACCCCACGTTTTTAGGTAAATACAAAACGGCACTACAAACGAACGGATTAATGCACTTGAAAACAGATAATGATGGTTTTTTTGAATATACGCTAGAAAAAATTGCAGAACTAAATTTACCTATTCTTCAACAGTCGACAGATATTTACAAAGACTTTCCGGGCGATGAAATTTTAGCTATAAAAACCCATTACGAAAGAATTTATTTGGCAAAAGATAAAAATATCAATTATTTAAAGGTTGTTTTTGAGTAAGAAGTAAAAAGTATTGAATGATAATTGGAATGTAAATGGATAGGGCTTCTTTTTTTGAACAGGTTTACCAAGTGGTAAGGTTAATTCCTATAGGAAGAGTAACATCTTATGGCGCAATCGCTAATTACTTAGGTACAAAAGGTTCTTCGAGGATGGTAGGTTATGCCCTCAACAGCGCCAGTGCGGTTATTCCCGAACTTCCAGCTCAACGAGTAGTCAACAGAAATGGTCTGTTAACAGGTAAATACCATTTTGAAACACCTACAAAAATGGAGGAACTTTTAGCCTCTGAAGGAATCATAGTAGTGGAAGATAAAATTGTTGATTTTAAAAAGCACTTTTGGGATCCTGTAGAAGAGCTTGATTTAGAACGTTGACCCCATTAAAACCAAGTTCCAACACCCAAGCCAACTCCTTTTATTTTAGGTTTTCTGCCGGTAATTAAAAAGCTATCAAACTCTTGGTAATGATAAATTGCCTGCAAAAAGTACTTAGATTTTTTTTTGCTGGTTAACAAAACACCAGTAGCAATCTCATAATTAAAACCTTTATTATAAGTTCTAAATAATCTTGGGGCATAACCGGCCGCTCCCTTAACAAAGTAATTTACCTCATCAGTTGTAATCGGCTTTGCTAAAAAATGCACATTCCCACTAAAATTTAGCGTTTCAAAACTTGAGCCTGAGCCTCCACTCGGTCTATATGAACCGTTTTCTAAACCTATTCCAAACCCAGTTCTTGAATTGGCTAGCCCAACAACTAATTTAATAAGTAAGGCGTTTGTTTTCTGGTTTAGTGTACTCTCATTTATACCGAAAACGTAATTTAAGTTAGCCTGGCTAAAAAAACGAAAGTCATTGCTTACCGCTGTTTGGGCTTGTAAAGTGATTGCTGAAACAGATAAGAGCAGAAAGGAAAAACCAAATAAAAATTGTTTCATTGAGGGTGTAATTTTTAAGATTTCAAATATAGCCAAAAGCGACTCAACAAATGCTTTTGAGCCGAAAATTGTATTCAATAATCGGGTTTTTTAAGTTATGTTTGCAAATCCAATGCAAAACTATTTTTGTTAGGTAATGTTGAAGTTAGATCAAATAAAAACACCCATCGCCAAAGAACTTGATACTTTTGAAGAAAAGTTTAAAGTTTCTATGCAAAGCAGTGTGCCTTTGTTAGATCGTATTACGCATTACATCGTTAAAAGAAAAGGAAAGCAAATGCGCCCAATGTTTGTATTCTTTTCTGCGGGATTATGTGGTGGGATAACGGAATCCACTTATCGTGGCGCAGCCCTGGTAGAACTTTTACACACTGCCACTTTGGTGCATGACGATGTAGTAGATAATTCTTTTGAACGCCGGGGTTTTTTCTCTGTAAACGCACTTTGGAAAAATAAGATTGCAGTTTTGGTGGGCGATTATTTGTTATCCAAAGGGTTGCAACTTTCTGTGGATAACCAGGAATTTGCCCTACTTAAAATTGTATCTGATGCGGTACAGCAAATGAGCGAGGGGGAACTGTTGCAGATAGAGAAAGTAAGAAGAATGGACATTAGCGAAGCAATTTATTATGAGGTTATCCGTCAAAAAACAGCGTCGTTAATTTCATCATGCTGTGCTGCGGGCGCATCATCATCTGGCGCTACCAATGAAGTAGTAGAAATGATGAAAAATTTTGGCGAAAAAATTGGCATTGCTTTTCAAATAAAAGACGACCTTTTTGATTTTGGTGTTGATGATGTAGGGAAACCTAAAGGTTTAGATATTAAAGAGAAAAAAGTTACGCTTCCGCTGATTTATGCACTCAACAAAGCTGAAAGAAATGACAGGAAGAGGATGATTAATTTGGTTAAACAACATGGAGATGATGAAGCTAAAATCAATCAGATTATTGATTTTGTGAGAGAGAGCGGAGGGTTAGCGTATGCTGAAGAGCAGATGATGGTGTACCAACAACAGGCGTTTGATATTTTAATGAAATTTCCGCAATCGCCGTTTAGAGACGGACTAGAAAATTTAGTTAGATTTACCACAGAAAGAAAAAAATAGATGAGTCACGAATTTATATTTTTTGGTGCTTTTGCACTATTTATTGTGCTAATGCTAGCACTTGATTTGGGTGTTTTCCATAAAGAAGACAAACCCGTAAGCTTTAAACAAGCTGCTATAATGAGCGCTATTTGGGTTTCCTTTGCCATCGGTTTTTATTTTTTCCTTAAAACAGAAGGGCAGCACTTGCATAATATTAAAGACCAAGCCCATTTAGAACAAGTTGTAAAAGACCATCAACATAATATCAGTGTTGATTCGCCCATCTTTTTAGAAAATCTACATCGTTATACAGATAACTTAAGTTTAGAGTTCATCACGGGTTATGTAATTGAGTATGCACTTTCTGTAGATAATATCTTTGTTATCGTACTTATTTTTACAGCCTTTGGGGTAAATGAAAAGTATTACCATAGGGTACTTTTTTGGGGAATTTTGGGCGCAGTAGTTATGCGCTTTATCTTCATATTTTTGGGTTCTACACTCATCAACGAGTTCGGATGGATTTTATACCTGTTCGGTGCTTTTTTAGTCTATAGTGGCTTAATGATGTTTTTAACAAAAGATGAAGACGAGAAAATTGATCCAGAAAACCATAAGGTGGTCAAATTTGCATCTCGTTTTTTTCCGGTGCACCCAGAGTATGTGGGTCACAATTTTTTTCATCGGATCAACGGTAAGTTTTTCATCACGCCGCTTTTTTTAGTGCTTTTAGTGGTAGAATTTACTGATGTGATTTTTGCGGTAGATTCAATACCAGCTATTTTTGCCGTAACAAAAGATCCTTACATTGTATTCTTTTCCAACATTTTCGCCATTTTAGGCTTACGTTCCATGTTTTTTTTATTGGTAAACGTAATTCACAAGTTCCATTATTTAAAAACCGGCTTATCCATTCTCTTAATGTTTATTGGTTTAAAAATGCTGGCGCATACATGGTTGAAAGAATTGGGTTTTACCACCATTCACTCTTTGTTCATCATACTTACTATCTTAACACTAAGCGTGGTTGCCTCATTGGTCTTTCCAAAAAAACCTAAAAAACTAGATTAAATAGAAAAATTATTTCAGTTAAAGTCCCGTTTGATTTGGGATTAAATAGTATTATCGTAATATTGCAATATTAAATTATAGAGTGACTTTTAAGTCCCGTTTGTTTTGGTTAAGTAAACTTAGCATTTTCTATTTAAACGACTTTGCAACGTAGAAGCCATTAGCCAATTCATAGTGTTTATGTAGATTTTAACCCGGCTCGTAATTAATGCACTTCTTAAATTGAACTTGTAATAAAAAAGAATATTATGCTTAATGAATTAACCAAAACCATTTCAACACTAAATCCAGAATCTATCTCTACAGAAAGGATAGAAAAGCTAAAACCGCTAATTGATTTTGTTCAAAATAAGGTAAGTAGTAAACAGCAGATCCGTTTGAACTTTATCTGTACGCACAACTCCCGCCGAAGCCATCTTTCGCAGGTTTGGGCGCAAACCTTGGCTCATCACTTTAACCTAAACAATGTGTTTTGCTACTCGGGCGGAACAGAAGCTACGGCGGTTTTCCCACAGGCTATAGAGGCTTTAAAAAGTGCTGGTTTCAAAGTTAATCAGCTATCAGAAGCACAAAATCCGGTCTACAGCATCAAATATGCAATTAATCAACACCCAGTGATTGCTTTTTCCAAGAAGTACGAGGATGATTTTAATCCCTCAGCTGACTTTGCTGCGATACTTACTTGCACAGAGGCCGATGGCGCTTGTCCTTTTATTGCTGGAGCTGAAAAAAGAATTGCATTGCCATTTGAAGATCCTAAAGCGTTTGATAAAACCCCTCAAAAAGCTGAAAAATATAAGGAAAGAAGCTTTCAGATTGCTACAGAATTATTTTATGTATTCTCACAAATTAAAAGCCATATCCATCTTTAGGGTAAAGGAGGTAGCACAACTTAAGAAAAAGTGTCATTATGTAGAACTGTCTTTGGCAACATTAGCATAACCCTAGCTTTAAGAGATGTATGCTCAAGTGTAAGAAAAAAGTGGAAATACAATGGGACTGATCGCAATTGTATATAATATCAGAATAAATGCAGCATAGAAAGCTGTTTTATCTTCTTTAACGGGATTAGCTTCCGTAAAGCCATTAGGTGTTAATCTATATTGGCAAATCAAAAACTTTGCAAATAAAGATCGGTATTAAAAAAGAGGCTGTCTCGGTTTATTTCCGAGACGGCCTCTTTTTTATGACTCGTCTTTTGTAGTGCGCACTAAGCTTATCCCCGTAAAGAAGAAAATCACACCCAAAACGCCTAATGTTATGACAGTTCTGGTATCTCCGCTTTGCTGTACAAACGACACAGCGGTGTAAATTAGTCCCGCTATACCAAGTACGGTCAATACTGTTCCGAAAGTTCTTTTTAAATTCATTATATCAGTTTAAATTAATGATAGTTATTTGTTTATTCTATTTTTTTACTTTGGCCCAGATAAATCCAATTACAAATAGGATGAATACCACAACAAATATCCCAACATAATAACCTGCTTTAAAGATGCCTTCTATGGCACCACAGCTGCTCAATGTAAGTACTAAAAGAGCCAATATTGGCAACGTAAGTTTCTTCATATAAGACATAAAAAAACGGGAAGATGAATTTCTTCCCGTTTAATTATAATTCAAAATGATGCCAAACTTATTTTGTGGCTGCAAATCGTTTTGCAACTTCATCCCAGTTAATGGTATTGAAAAAAGCAGCAAGGTAATCTGGCCTTCTGTTTTGATAATTTAAGTAATAAGCATGCTCCCAAACATCAACTCCTAAAATTGGTGTTCCTTGCACTTCTGCAACATCCATTAGCGGATTATCTTGATTTGGAGTAGAGGTAACTGCTAATTTACCATTAGCACCAACAATCAACCAAGCCCAACCAGAACCAAAACGAGTTGCTCCGGCTTGCGAAAACGCTGTTTTAAAATCATCGAAAGAACCGAAAGCACTATCGATAGCTGATGCCAACTCGCCACTTGGCTTTCCGCCTGCATTTGGTGCCATCACTGTCCAGAATAATGAATGGTTAAAGTGGCCACCACCATTATTTCTTACAGCGGCTGGGTATTTAGAAATGTTTTTACAAATATCTTCGATAGAAGATGAATCATCTTTACCTTCTAAAGCTTTATTAAGATTGGTTACGTAAGCAGCATGGTGTTTTCCGTGGTGGATTTCCATTGTTGCTTTATCGATGTTTGGTTCTAATGCGTCTGATGCGTAAGGTAACGCAGGTAATTCAAAAGCCATAATTTTAATTTTTAAAGGTTATTTAATAATAATGTTAAATATAAGCACCTGAAGTTTAATTTTACTCAGATTAATGTTAAGATTTGTTTCTTTTATTTAAAAAAAACATTTTAACAAGCTCACTGCATTCTTCCTCAAAAACTCCGCCAACATATTGAGTTTTCGGATGCAGAATATTTTGTGAGAGCCGTGAAAAACCACGTTGTGGGTCAAAAGCTCCAAAAACGATGCGGGAAATCTGGGTCCAATAAGCCGCCCCCGCACACATTACACACGGTTCTAGTGTAACATATAAGGTGCAATCTGTTAAATACTTGCCTCCTATAAAGTTAGAAGCGGCAGTGAAAGCCTGCATTTCGGCATGTGCCGTTACGTCGTTCAACTGTTGGGTAAGGTTATGGCCCTTCCCGATGATGCGTCCTTTACAAACCAATACTGCGCCTACCGGAATTTCATCTGCATTCAATGCTAAGCGAGCTTCCTTTAAAGCTTCTTTCATAAAGAATTCGTCTTCCGGGATGGTGGGTTCGTCTGTAAAGGAATAGTACTTCATTTTTTTGATTGAGTTACAAATATAAGGTTTGCTAGGAGTGTTCAAGTTTTTTGAACTATAAATAGAGTTTTTGCTAAGCTTTATTAAATTTGCTTTTGCTTTATACTTAAACAACTCAACACCGTGGCAAAACACAAGAAGAAACCAACTAAGCTTCAGGCACATTTAAACGAAGATAATTATATAAAAACCGGAAAAGCCCGAAACCTACCTATTGTTGAATGCCTCATAAATGCAGATTGGCAAGATGCTGGTATCGCTTCAGTAATAGTAGCAAGGCAACATGTTAACCAGAACTTTACGTTGGGTTTGTACATGGTAGATTTATATTGTGTGGGCGTTAAGGATACTCATTTTTATTTCAACATTTCTGAGGATGAGTTTATAAACTTGACGGATACAATATCTAGCCAGTATGAATTGTCTGAATGTGATTATAATTTAGCACACAACATTATTTATGGGGCTGTAGCGTATGCCGAAGAGTTTGAGATTCCACCCCATAAGGATTTCAAGCTGACACAAATGATTTTGGAAGAAGATAATGATGATATTCCACTAATTGATATTGAATTTGGAAAAGATGGAAAACCGTTTTTGGTGGAGAGTAGTTATGATAGCAAAACGAAATTTTATTATTCGCAACTTTTAAAACATGTTGGCGCAGGGAATTTCCACTTTTTAAGTGAAGAAGATCAATACGCCGAGGATGATTATTATCCAGAAGATTGGGAAAAAGAAGACTGGGACGAATTTTTTGAGGATTTGGATAATTGTGACACGGAAGAGGATTTAATGACAGAATTGGTAGAATCTTTTGAGGCAGTTCGTTATATTTTCGAAAAAACACTGATAAACCCTACTGCTGAAACCAAAATGCTTGCCACCGAAGGCTTAGAGATGACAGAAATGGAGTTGGTTTTTGAACCAATATCAACACTAGGCTATAAAGAATCAGCTGAAGAAATTAAGGACGTAGAAACTTGTAATAAAGCGTTAAGAGAGTGTCAGGATATCACAACTCAAGTTGATTCGAAAGCGGACAAGCTAATCTTAAAGGTACAAGAAGCAATCGTTAAATGGCCTAAAAATCCTATATTCTTAAATTACCTGTTTTCCGCATATCAGTTAAATAAGAATAGTACCGCTGCAAAAGAAACTGCAAAATTAACCCATAAACTCTTCCCTTCTTACTTGTTCGGAAAAATTGTTTATGCCAGATTACTTATCCAAGAAGGAAAATTAGACAAAGTTCCCGAATTATTTAACGGACAATACAATTTAAAAGCTATTTATCCAGAGCGTACTAAATTTCATGTTCAGGAGTTTTTGGCTTTCAACATTTTATGGTGCAGTTACTTTTTGGAAAAAGACGATTTGTACATGGCAAATTTATATTACATGATGAACACCGAAATTGATGTTCCGGATGAGTACATAATAGATACAGAAATCCTTTTTAGGCTAAATATTAAAATATGTAATTATGTTAAAGATTTGATTCTGGGAGACAGCACAAAATTTACTAGAGAGGAATTGATAAAAACGTTGATGAATTAATTACTGATATAGCTTGAGTTAACGTAATTGGTGTAACATTTTAGACTTTTTAAACTCCAAATCCTAAAAACACAACCATGATTCTTACAACAACAAACAACATCGACGGAAAAAAAGCAGTTAAATATTTGGGTATTGTTACCGGCGAGGCCATTATAGGGGCAAATTTTGTAAAGGATTTTTTTGCAGGTGTGAGGGATATTGTTGGCGGCAGAGCAGGAAGTTATGAAGAAGGATTACGCGAAGCAAAAAACATTGCAATGGCAGAAATGCAGGACCACGCAATTAGATTGGGCGCTAATGCAATTATTGGGATTGATTTAGATTACGAAACTATGGGCAGTTCTGGCAGTATGCTGATGGTTTCTGCAAGTGGAACTGCGGTGATTGTGGAGGATTAATCAGTGGAAAGTTCAAAGTCAGCGAGGCGCCAGTATAAATGAGGCTGTCTGGGTAATTCCCAGACAGTCTTATTTATACTTTTAACTTTTTACTTTGAACATTTAACTCTTACACCGTAGTTTCTATACTTAATTCTTTTTTCTGTTTATCATCAATAGTTGAAGGAGAATCAATCATCACATCTCTTCCTGAATTGTTTTTAGGGAATGCAATCACATCTCTGATAGAATCCAAACCAGCAAAAATAGAAACCAATCTATCAAAACCGAAGGCGATACCCCCGTGAGGAGGTGCACCATATTCAAAAGCTTCCAATAAAAAACCAAATTGCTTTTGTGCTTCTTCTGGTGTAAATCCTAAATGTTTAAACATGATGGACTGTAATTCTCTATCATGGATACGGATAGACCCACCGCCGATTTCTGTACCGTTAATTACTAAATCGTATGCATTGGCTCTTACTTCGCCTGGTTTGCTATCTAACAGTGCAATATCTTCTGGTTTTGGAGATGTAAATGGATGGTGCATTGCATGGTAGCGTTCGCTTTCCTCATCCCACTCTAGCAAAGGAAAATCAATTACCCAAAGCGGGGCAAATTTATTTTTATCGCGTAAACCTAAACGGTTACCCATTTCTAAACGAAGTTCGTTTAACTGTTTGCGGGCTTTATCTGTATTGCCAGCTAAAATCAAAACTAAATCGCCGGGCTGAGTTTCAAATGCTTTAGACCATTTTTGCAGTTGTTCTTCGCTATAAAATTTATCTACTGATGATTTTAACGTTCCATCCTCATTATGGCGCATATAAATTAAACCGGTTGCACCAATCTGCGGACGTTTCACAAAATCTGTAAGTTCATCTAGCTGTTTACGAGTGTATGACGCGGCACCTTTTGCATTAATCCCAACAACCAACTCCGCATTATCAAAAACAGGGAAACCAAAACCTTTTACTAGGTCTTCTCCCTCTCCTTCGGAGAGGGTTGGGGTGAGGCTTACAAATTTCATCTCGAAACGGATATCTGGTTTATCAGAACCATATAAACGCATCGCATCTGCATAATCCATCCTAGGGAAATCTTCAACATCTAAACCTTTCACATTTTTAAACATGTGGCGGGTAAGTCCTTCGAATAAATTCAAAATATCTTCTTGCTCGATAAAAGCCATTTCGCAATCAATCTGCGTAAATTCCGGCTGTCTGTCTGCTCTTAAATCTTCATCTCTAAAACATTTTACAATCTGGAAATAACGGTCGAAACCGGAAACCATTAGTAACTGCTTAAATGTTTGTGGCGATTGTGGCAAGGCATAAAACTCTCCCGGATTCATACGACTTGGAACCACAAAATCTCTAGCGCCTTCTGGCGTTGATTTGATTAAAACTGGAGTTTCTACTTCTAAAAAACCTTGCGCATCTAAATATTTACGGATTTCTTGCGCCATTTTATGACGAAGAATTAAATTATTACGCACTGGGTTGCGACGTAAATCTAGGTAACGATATTTCATACGCAACTCCTCACCACCATCAGTCTCGTCTTCAATCATAAACGGAGGCAATTTCGCAACGTTTAAAATTTCTAAATCGGCAACTTTAATTTCTATTTCGCCAGTTGAAATTTTAGGGTTTTTGTTTGAACGTTCAACAACAGTTCCTTTAACTTTTATCACAAATTCGCGGCCTAAATCTTTCACTTTTGACCGCAAAGTAGCTTCGTCATCCGTGTTAACTACCAATTGCGTTAAGCCGTAACGGTCTCTCACATCAATAAATGTGGTACCGCCTAAATCTCTGGATTTTTGTACCCAACCGCTCAATGTAACTTCCTGACCTAGATTTTCGATGGTTAATTCACCGCAAGTATGTGTTCTGTGCATGATGCTGTTTTTTATAAAAGAGAATTACTATTTCTAATAATCTGCGAATATAAGTTAAATATATTTTTTGTGAATTTTTTATAAGCGGTTAGAGAATTCTTTTCTCTTTGTCACTAAAGTTAAAACTATGTATTCGATATTGCTATGAAGCTTTTAACGAAAAACTTGATGTCCCCAACTATATATCATTATCTATTTAATGATAAGATTGTCCAGCTAAATCACTTCCTTTTCTATTTGGTAGTTATTCCGTGTAGATGAATTCCGTGAAACCAACTCGGCCACAAAACCTGTTAAAAACAGTTGCGAACCCAAGATAACCGCCACCAAGGCAATATAAAACAAAGGTTGGTCGGTAACTTCTCTTTCAATTTTAATATGGTATGCAATGTGGTAAAGCTTCTCGCCGATAATCCATAGGGCCATAACTGTTCCTATTAGAAAACTTAAAATGCCCATTGCGCCAAAAAAGTGCATCGGTCTTTTACCAAACTTGCCCACAAAAAAAATGGAAAGCAAATCTAAAAACCCATTGATAAATCTGCTAAAACCAAATTTCGTAGTTCCGTATTTTCTGGCTCGATGTTCTACAACCTGCTCTTCAATATTTTTAAATCCTGCCCATTTCGCCAAAACCGGGATGTAGCGGTGCATTTCGCCATATACCTCAATATTTTTCACTACCTCGCATCGGTAAGCTTTTAAACCGCAGTTGAAATCATGTAGGTTATGTATTCCGGACATTTTTCTGGTGGCGGCGTTAAAAAATTTGGTAGGGATGGTTTTCGTTAACGGATCATAACGCTTTTTTTTCCATCCGGAGATCAAGTCCAGTTTTTCTTCTTTGATACGACGATAGAGTTCTGGGATTTCGTCTGGAGAATCTTGCAAATCGGCATCCATGGTAATCACCACCTCGCCCTGTATCGCATCAAAACCTACATTTAAGGCAGCCGACTTTCCATAATTTCTTCTGAATTTTATTCCCTTAACAGCGGCGTGGCTTTGGTGCAGTTCCTCAATTTTTCCCCAAGTGCCATCGTTACTCCCGTCATCAATGATGATGATCTCGTAAGAAAAAGAATGCTTTTGCATTACTTTTCTAATCCAATCGGTTAATTCTGGCAAAGATTCAACCTCGTTATATGCGGGTACTACAACCGAAATATCCATTTTTTTATTTTGCTAAAAGCATAAGGCTAAAAGCATAGACACTATTTTTAGTAAATAAAAAACCACTTATTGTATTAAAAAAGCGCTTTTACGACAATAATTTGTCAAATATAATTTATCAAGCTAATTTTCTTCATCGATGTTTGAAAACATCGGCGGATTTCTTTTGAAAATAGCAGCAAAAATTAGTGAAAGCACAAAGCCCACCAAAATTGCAATAACCAAATTCTTGAAAAAATCTCCAATAGTGGGCATATATTGGGCTTTTAAAGTTTCATTAGAAGCTTCTATCGCTTGGTCTAATGCGTCTCCAGTTATGCCCATTTTCTCGTAAGTTGCTGTCATCCCATCCTCTACATAACCGCGTACTTTATCATAAGCACCTGGCTCAATTAGGCGATAAAATATAAAATTGAAAATACTCGACGATAAATTTGCAACGAAGGACATGATGAAAATACCGCTTAAAGCTTCTTTAAATGACCAAAATCCACCAATTTTCTTCCTTAAATCGAAACTAAAAATCACATAAACCACTACCGAAATAAAAGTAATTAAGATGCCGTACCAAGTTGCACCTAATAAGTGTGGCGCCGCATAATAAGTCACTAACTGTAGTGCTATGGTAATTACAGCAATGATAATTCCGTTAGTTAATGCAAACTTATTTAAATCTTTGTCCATTTGGTTTTACGCTTTAAAGTTTAAGATCAACGATAAAATTGCCGCGTCAAAAGCTGGATCTTCACTTAAATTCTTGAATTCCTTCATCGCTTCATCATCCGGATCGGTATCATAAAAATAAGCCATCAAAGGGTAAAATATATCTCTGATTTCCGAATCTTCTGGTAAAGCTTTAGAAACGCGAGCAATTTCTTCCATATCACTTTCCATCAACATTTGGTTGGCGATAATGTCTTCATAAATGCGGTGCTCATCTTGGAACTCATCTTCTTCTACCAGCAGAAACTCTTTCAAGAAATCCTCTAAAGAAGGTTCAATTTCTTCATCTTCACACTCGTTAAGGTAAAGTAGTAAGTTCAAAAGTTCTGTGCCACGGTCCAGGGTTTCTTCTTCTATTTTCTCCCATTCTGGCGAATCCAGATAATCTGCATCCAGCTTTTTAGCATCTTCCGAAAAGAAATTAATCAGCAACAAATCAAACGTTACTTCCTTTATTGGATCCAACACTACAGACTCTTCAAAAACAGCATCCATCTTGTTCAACTTATTCATGAAGTTTTCTTCGCTGGCAAAAACAGTGT
>DASSWV010000040.1:0-2287 GCA_035704545.1 Pelobium sp. | reverse complement strand
TTTAGAGGTTGGCACTAAACTTTGGGTCATAAGAACTTACATCTAGATTTTGAAAAGATGAAGATTTCCTACTCCACAGCATTTAACATCCGCCTTTCACCCTTATGCCTATACATCTCTTTAAACTTGTTTGTATTTACGAAACCAGCTTCTCACTTTAAGCTCAATTACGCCTAAAAAAGCTTCTCTAAAAATACGAGTGCTCATTTTTGAAGTACCCTCTGTTCTATCGGTAAAAATAATGGGCACTTCTATCACGTTAAAACCGTGTTTAATTGCTGTAAATTTCATTTCGATTTGAAATGCATAACCCACAAATTTCACTTTTTCAAACCTGATGGTATCTAAAACCTGAGCTTTGTAGCATTTAAAACCCGCAGTAGCATCTTGGATATCAATACCGGTAATTAATCGTACATATACAGAAGCGAAATAAGACATTAGCACACGACCCATTGGCCAATTTACCACATTTACGCCTTTGATATACCTTGAACCAATCGCTAAATCAGCCCCTTGTTCACAGGCATTGCGTAGCTTAATTAAATCTTCTGGGTTATGAGAGAAATCCGCATCCATCTCAAAAATATAATTGTAGTGGTGAGCAAGAGCCCATTTAAACCCGTGAATATACGCAGTTCCTAAACCTAATTTACCTCTACGCTCTTCAATAAAAAGTTGCCCGTTATACTCTTGCTGTAAATTTTTAACGATAGCCGCAGTGCCGTCAGGCGATCCATCATCAATCACTAAAACATGAAAACAGTGAGACAGCGAAAATACCTTACGTATTATTTTCTCTATATTTTCCTTCTCATTATAGGTTGGAATGATGACTAAACTATCCGGCACTTGTTAAAAATTTATTTGGGCGCAATTTAGTGTTTTTAGTGGATTCCATGCATCCATTTAATTAGTTTTGGCGTTAAGATTAGTAAAGTAACTGCAAAATCACTACTATAAATACGCCCCAAATTAAATAAGTTTAGGTGTAATTGATTGAAATTTCTTGTACTAAGTATCGTCAGGTTAACTCCTGTTCAGGTAAATTACTGAAATATCCGTTTCTTAAAGATTATACAGTTTCTATTTGTTTGGTGTTTTTTAATGGATTGTTTATTGGGTCCTCGGTTAAATCTTCCGCTCCATGGGTCAACCTTTTCAAAGGTTTTAAAATCAATAACACAATCACTCCAAAAACAGTACAGAAGATTGCAATACCGGTAAATATTTCTAATTCGCCCGCAGTTTGCGAGTACTCTCCTATCCATCCAGACAAATAGTTTCCCATACCGGTGGCCGCAAAATAAGCTCCCATCATCAGTGAAGCGTATTTTAACGGTGCTAATTTTGTAATAAAAGACAGCGCAACTGGTGAAGCACAAAGCTCGCCAATGGTATGAAACATGTAAGCTAAAACTAACCAGTACATTGCAGATGATCCTTCATTTTGAAACTGCATTGATGCTGCGCTCATAAAAAAGAAACCCCAGCCCATAATTATAATTCCAATCGCCATTTTCATTATTGATGACGATTCTTTTCCTTTCTTTTTACGGTTGTACCAAAACGCAGCAATTGCTGAACCTAAAGTTATGATAAAGAAAGAATTAACCGACTGAAACCAGGGTGCCGGGATCTCGAAGTTAATAAAGGAAAGCATTCGGTTTGTTTTTTCACTTGCGTATAAGTTCATTAAACCGCCTGCCTGCTCAAACGCACCCCAAAAAACGATGATCATAATGAATGATAAAAACATCACAATCATTCGGTCTTTTTCAACTTTAGTAAGGGGTTTGTTAACCGCCAGTCTCTCAGCTTCTGGTAAAGATTTGGTGGCATCGCCTACTCCGATTAAATATTTTTGTCCGTATAAAAAAACCAATTGGCCTATTGCCATTCCTATTCCGGCTAAACCAAAACCATAATGCCAGCCATAATTTACACCTACAGAACCTACCAAAATACCGGCTATTAAGGCTCCAATATTTATTCCAATATAAAATATGGTGAATGCTTTGTCTCTTCTATCATCATTTTGGGCATATAAACCACCAACCATTGTAGAGATGTTTGGCTTTAAACAACCTACACCTGCTACAATTAACCCAAGGCCTAAATAAAAAGCCCACTCGGCCCTAATAGCTAAAATACAGTGTCCTGCTACTAATAGCCAACCACCTAACATTACCGTTTTTTTCTGCCCTAGAAGCTTGTCGGCGATAATTCCACCAGGAATTGAAGCGATATAAACCAACGCTGTATAAGTACCATATAAACCTAAAGC
>DASSWV010000566.1:0-4715 GCA_035704545.1 Pelobium sp. | reverse complement strand
GTTTTCTCATTTGGTAAAAATTTATTAAAGTTAAGGAAATTATCTTTTCGAGCAATATCCAATTTATGGTTATACTAATATATTAATAAAATAGATACAGAAATGTTTATTTTTGTGAGATGAAATTACCAATAGTAGCATATGGCGACCCAGTTTTAAAGAAAGTTGCAGACGAAATTGATCAGAATTATCCCAACCTAAAAACGTTGATTGATAATATGTTTGAAACGATGTATGCTGCAAGTGGAGTGGGTTTGGCTGCGCCACAAATTGGCTTACCTATTAGGTTGTTTGTGGTGGATGCTTCGCCTTTTGCTGACGATGAAGAAGCATTAAAAGGTTTCAAGAAAGCGTTTATCAACCCAACAATAGAAGAAGAAACAGGTGCCAAATGGGATTTTAACGAAGGATGTTTGAGCATTCCGGATGTGAGAGAAAATGTAAGCAGACATAAGGATTTGAAAATTAGCTATTATGATGAGCACTTCAAATTCCACGAAGACTCTTTCACGGGTTTGGCTGCTCGCATCATACAACACGAATACGACCACATACAAGGTAAATTGTTTACTGATAGAATAAATCCGCTACGTAAAACAATGCTTAAAAGCCGGTTAGACGCAATTTCTAAAGGTGCTGTAAAGGTGGATTACAAAATGAAGTTTCCTTTACAAAGAAGAAAGAAATAATTTAGTTCATTTGTAGAAGTAGTTCTGCTTGATGGGTAATCAGTCATTGTCATCGCAGATAGCTCCATCTCATCTCTTTCGGAGAAGGTTGGGGTGAGGCTCTTAATCTCTCTCTCTTGATTTATTGCCCTCCCGAATTTGTTTAATTAATGCTCCCCAAGCAAACGGATTTAGCAAGGGGTTGGTTTGCACCATGTTTCTGTTGGTTAGGGCACTATGGTTATTCTGGAAACTGCTGGTGTTGTACTCCGCACCATCGCGTGGTGTGGATTGGGCTAAACTTCTTAAACTTTCTTTCGATAGATTTTTCATTGCAATTTCTAGGTCATCATCGGCAAATTTGAGGGTTAAAAAGTCTTTTTTAAATTCATCAACACTTGCCCAAGGGAAAACAGTTACAGTGGGCAGTTCTATATTGTCTGCTTGTACTTTAATTAAAGCTGTGAATTTTTTATCGGCTAATTTTTTAGGGATGGTAAGTTTTAATTTTTTATAACCTACTGAAGTAAACAAAATACTGTCTCCCTCGTTTACTACAAACGAAAAGTAACCCTTATAGTTAGCACTGTATGTTTTTCCGCCATCAGAAAGGTTTCGGATGGTAACGTAAGGGACTATGGCGTTGCTTTCCTTGTCATAAATTACTCCAGAAAACTGCACCAAAGGGCTTTCTTGCTGGCTAAAAGCCTGCAAGCCGAAAGTGAGTAATAGGAGAATAATTAAGTTTTTCAAACCGCTAATTTATACCAAAATAAAAGACTACAGTAATATACTTTGTTAATTATTGTTAAACAAAAGAGCCTTTTCTATTAAACGAAAAGGCTCTCAAAATGTTTTATGAACTGTAATTATCTGCCGTTGGGCATTACTGCATTTGGAGAATCAATGGGGGTAATATTAACAGCTTCAACCGCTGTGATTTCTGGTACAGCTTTTTTTACAGCCTGTTCAATGCCTGCTTTAAGTGTCATAATACTCATCGGACATGACTCGCAAGAACCTAAGAGTTTAATTTTTAAAACGTTATCGTCTGTTATTTCTAAAATTGAAACATTTCCAGCGTCAGCAATTAAATAAGGTCTAATAGTGTCTAAGGCCGTTTCTACTCTTGCCAACAAATTTTCTTTATCACTCATCGTGTTTTATTTTATATAAAAATACAGATTTTATTTTGCTAACTAACTGCATTTTTGTTTTTAGCCTCATTGTTTTTGATTGCAACTTGTTGCGCAACTTTTTGGGCTAATTGCATAAACGCACCAGCAATCAATTCATTCTCTTGTAAAACCACAGGAGTTCCACTGTCACCAGCTTCACTTATGCTTTGCACCAAGGGTAATTCGCCCAAAAATGGGGCATTGTACATTTCTGCAAGTTCTTTACCACCGTTTTTCCCAAAAATATAATATTTGTTTTCTGGAAGCTCTGCAGGTGTAAAATACGACATGTTTTCAACCACTCCCAAAATAGGGATGTTAATGGCCTCCATCCTAAACATGCCAATCCCTTTTTTCGCATCGGCAAGTGCAACTTGTTGTGGCGTAGTTACAATTACAGCTCCAGATATCGGGAAACTTTGCGCTACGGTAATGTGGATGTCTCCGGTTCCGGGAGGCAAATCCACTACCAAGTAATCTAGTTCGCCCCAATCTGCGTCGTTAAACAATTGTTTCACGGCTGTAGAAGCCATTGGCCCTCTCCAAGGCACAGGTTGGTTGGGATCTGTAAAAAAACCTAAAGAAAGTAACTTAATGCCGTATTGTTCAATGGGTTCAATTCGCGTTTTTCCATCAATATTAGAGGTTCCGGGTTTTGCACCTTGCAGGCCAAACATAATTGGTACAGATGGTCCATAAATATCGGCATCAATAAGCCCCACTTTTGCGCCATTTAGTTTCAGTGCAATTGCTAAGTTGGCGGCTACTGTAGATTTACCAACTCCTCCTTTTCCAGATGCTACAACTATAATGTTTTTGATATCTCCAGTTAATTGCTGTGGTGGCGCTGTAACCCTACTGGTCATGTTTATACTTATTTCAGCATCCTTGCTTACAAAATGTTTGATTGCGTTTCTACAAGCATTTTCCAACATTTCTTTCATTGGGCAGGCTGGTGTGGTAAGTACCACAGAAAAACTCACTTTATTGCCCTCAACAATTAAATCCTCAATCATCTTTAGCGTCACCAAATCCTTCTTAAAATCCGGATCTTCAACGTTTCTTAAAGCATCTAATATATTTTCTTTTGTAAACGACATTTTTTTTAATTTATCCTCGAATTTACAAAACTTACAATGATATACAGGATTCGGCGTTGTTTTTGACACAAAACCGAGAAATAAAAAACATATTTGAACATAATTTTTTAGCAATAGCAGATTGTATGCATCAACGGAACCAGAAGTCTTTTTTTAGGAAGTATAAAAAACCTATCCTTATTAGTTCGGTAGTTTTTCTGTTGATCATAATTGTTGGGGTTTTGGTGGCTTACAACAAGCGGGATGGACTTTTAAAAGCCGCTGTTGCAAAAGGGATTGCCAAAGCAAAATCCCAATTCAACTTAAATGTACGTATAGGCTCTTATGGATTTGATGGCTTAGCTTCGGTTTACTTTAAAGATGTTTCTGTAGTGCCAGAAAACCGTGATAGCTTAGCTAAAATTGCTGATTTAAAAGTAGGCGTAAAATTATTGCCTTTGCTATTTGGAAATGTAAAAATTTCTGAACTAAATATCCATAATGCCCTTATATCGCTTGTTAAGAAGGATAGCTTAAGTAATTATGATTTTTTATTTAAAAAAGAGAAGCAGGATTCGGTTAAAAAGGAAACTCGTGGTGATTTATCTGAACTAGCAAATAAGCTACTAAAGCAAACTTTGGATAAAATTCCTGACGATATGGATATCAAAAATTTTGTGGTCAATTTTAAGCAGGATACCACAAACTTTAGCTTGACGGCAGAAACTGCAACTATCGTAAACGGAGAGGTTAAGTCGATTATAAAATTAAATGCTAATCAAGCTATTTGGCATGTAACCGGAACTGCTAATCCATCCCAGCAACAGCTGGATTTAAAGCTATTTGCAGATAATCAACCGGTTAAAGTTCCATATTTGGATAAAAAGTATGGTTTAAAAATAAGTTTTGATACCATCCAAACTACCATGAGGAGCGCTAAAAGGGTAGGGAAAGAATTTGAGATTGAGGGCACATGGTCTGTGAGAAATCTGATTATAAATAATCCAAAAATTGCGGCTAATGATGTGGTGGTAAAATCTGCAAGTGTTGATGCGGCATTAGTGATAGGGACAAATTATTTTACATTAGATAGTAGTTCTGTAGTTAATTTAGGGAAAGCTCAAATAAATCCTTTTATAAAAATCACCCTAGGTAAAAAGAAAGTTTATCAGCTTAAGCTTAATGCTTATGACCAAGTTGCTCAAGATGTTTTTGATGCTTTCCCAGTTGGTTTGTTTGAATCATTGGAAGGAATAAAAGTGCAAGGAAAACTAGATTATGCGCTTAACTTTTATTTGGATGAAGCGAAACCAGATGATGTAATATTTACCTCAGGCTTAACCGGCAGCGATGATTTTAAGATTGTAAAGTTTGGGAAAGTTGATTTTAGAAAAATTAACAGCCCTTTTATATATACTCCTTTTGAGAAAGGGAAACCCGTTAGGGATATCATGATAGGGCCGGCTAACCCCAATTATACGCCGCTTCAATCGGTTTCTATTAACATGAGAAATGCGCTCATAAGCTCAGAAGATCCTACTTTTTATTCACACAAAGGTTTTGAAGAAGAAGCCATACGGAAATCTATAGCAACAAACTTCAAAGCGAAGTCTTTTAAGCGTGGCGCAAGTACCATTTCTATGCAATTGGTTAAAAATGTGTTTTTAAATCGTAAAAAAAATCTAGCCCGTAAATTTGAAGAGATACTGATTGTTTGGCTGATAGAAAATCAAGATCTGATGACCAAAAATAGGATTTACGAAGTGTATTTGAACATTATTGAGTGGGGT
>DASSWV010000561.1:0-2587 GCA_035704545.1 Pelobium sp. | reverse complement strand
GCCCATAACGCAGAAATTGGCTATAATACTGTAATTGCTTCACAAACAGGCATTTCTGGAAGCTCTAAAATTGGCGAGAACTGTATAATTGGTGGCCAAGTAGGTATAGTAGGGCATATAACCTTAGCAAAAGGCACCCAGGTACAGGCAAAATCAGGAATTAACCGCTCTATTGAAGAAGAAGGCAAAAAATGGGGCGGTGCGCCAGCAACTAGTTATCACAATTTCATGAGGTCACAGGTAATTATCCAACGGTTACCCGAAATGGAAAGAAAAATTGAAGAATTACAAAAGGCTTTGGCTAAGCTGCAACATCCATCTTCTTAAAATTTATTTTAAACAATGAATCCTAGGCAAAGAACAATAAAATCAGAAATAAGTGTTAAAGGTGTTGGTTTACATACTGGCGCTAATGTTACGTTAACTTTTAAACCAGCTCCAGAAAATCACGGGTATAAATTCAAAAGAATCGATTTACGTGGAGAGCCAATCATAGATGCAGATGTTGATAATGTATCTGACACATCAAGAAGTACTACTTTAACAGCAAACGGGGCAAGTGTAAGCACTACGGAACACGTTTTAGCGGCCCTAGTGGGTTGCGAGGTTGATAATGTAATGATTGAATTAGACGGCATAGAAGTCCCTATTTTAGATGGTAGCGCTGTCGAATTTGTAAACGTTTTGGAAAGTGTTGGTTTTAAAGATCAACAGGCTGAAAGAGAATATTACCATATTCCACATAATATCCATTATTCTGAAGATGATAGAAAAGTGGAAATGGTGGTAATGCCATTGGATGATTATCGCTTTACCTGTATGGTAGATTATAATTCGCCGGTACTAGGCAGCCAACACGCAACTATTACATCTATTAGTGATTTTAAGGCTGAAATTGCTTCATGTAGAACTTTTGTGTTTTTACATGAGCTGGAAATGCTTTTGAAACACAACCTGATTAAAGGTGGAGACATCAATAACGCAATTGTAATTGTTGACCACGAAATTAATGAAACAGAACTAGCGGAATTGGCAAAAGCTTTTAACCGCGATGATATTAAAGTTGCTCGCGAAGGGATTTTAAACAATATAGAACTGCGTTACCAAAACGAGCCCGCTCGCCACAAACTTTTAGATATTATAGGCGATTTAGCTTTAATTGGGACACCTATAAAAGGTCACGTTATGGCCGCAAGACCGGGCCATGCTGCTAACGTTGCTTTCGCTAAAAAAATTAAGGCAGCCATAAAAAAAGACAGAAAGAAAAAGGTACAGCATATTTACGACCCTACCGCAAAACCACTTTATGATACGGTACAGGTGATGAATATTTTACCCCACCGTCAGCCATTTTTATATATTGATAAAATTTTAGAGCTTACCAAAACTTACGTAGTGGGCGTAAAAAACGTAACCATAAACGAAGAGTTTTTTAAAGGTCATTTTCCGGGTGCACCGGTACTGCCTGGAGTGGTTCAAATTGAAGCTATGGCACAAACTGGCGGTATTTTGGTTTTAAGCACCGTACCAGATCCAGAAAATTACCTAACTTACTTTTTAAAAATAGACAACGTTAGGTTTAGGGCTCAGGTTTTACCGGGTGATACCATTATCTTTAGGTGTGATTTGATGGAGCCTATCCGTAGGGGAATTGCACAAATGAAAGGCGTAGGAATGGTGGGCGATAAAGTAGTTGTTGAAGCCGAAATGATGGCGCAAATATCCAGACACGAAAAAAGCGAAAACTTATAATGATACAACCTTTAGCATATATACATCCCCAGGCAAAAATTGCCAATAGTGTAGTTATAGATCCGTTTGCTGTTATACACAAAGATGTAGAAATTGGCGAAGGTACCTGGATTGGGTCCAACGTAACCATTATGGACGGAGCAAGAATTGGCAAAAACTGTAAGATTTTTCCTGGAGCGGTAATTTCTGCCATTCCTCAGGATTTAAAATATGCGGGCGAACAAACCACTGCGGTAATCGGCGATAATACTACCATTAGAGAGTACGTCACCATCAATCGTGGAACTAGCGACAAATGGGAAACCAAAGTGGGAAGCAACTGCCTTTTAATGGCTTATTGCCACGTTGCACATGATTGCGAAATTGGTGACAATTGTATTTTTTCTAACAACACCACTTTAGCAGGTCATATTACAATTGGTGATAATGTAGTGCTTGCGGGGATGGTTGCCATCCACCAGTTCTGTAAAGTTGGTTCTTATTCATTTGTAACCGGCGGTTCGTTGGTGCGTAAAGATATTCCACCGTATGTTAAAGTTGCCAGAGAGCCATTATCTTACACGGGCATCAATTCGGTAGGTTTACGTAGAAGAGGGTTTAGTTCAGAAAAAATCAACGAAATACAAGAAATCTACCGAGTGCTTTTTGTTAAAAACAACAATGTAACAAAAGCTTTAAACATAATTGAAGCTGATTTTAAACCTACAGAAGAAAGAGATGAAATCATCAACTTTATTAGAACATCCAATAGAGGAGTGATGAAAGGATTCGGAAATTCCTAATTTTCCGAGATGGAAATTAAACTATCTAAAATTGGCAGACGATTTAACCGGGA
>DASSWV010000541.1:0-4488 GCA_035704545.1 Pelobium sp. | reverse complement strand
TTGCTCAAATTACTGTTTAACGTTTCCGATTGATCTATTGGGTCAATATCTCTGGTTTCTTTCACACTCGCATCTGATGATCGGTTCCATTGGTAAGCCAGTTCAAGAAAAGAATGTTCGCTTAGCGGTTCAAGGTATGATCCTTTTGCTTCAAAATTGAGATTACTATTATCGTTCAACGCTGTTTGGTACTGTTGTTCTGTACTGATGTTGCCCAACGAATCTGTATTGGTATAATCATTTTGTACATCTCGGTTTCCGTTGCCGGAAGACGAATTGATCTCAAGCTCGAAACTAAGGTTTCGCTTTGGTTTTTTAAACCTGTGGTTGTAAAATGCTTCCAAGCCGAGTTTTGAAGACGCTCCTGAGGAAGATTGATTATTCTCTCGTAAAGAAGAAGCACCAAGCAATTGGGTATTTGTGAAACCAGAGTTGAGGCCACTGTTATTTACAAAGCTGAGGTCGGGTTCTATCTTAAAATAATTATTGCTATCGGGCCTAAATTCAAAGTTCCACGAAAAGCGGTGCTGATTGCTCCGGCTCTGGTTGTTGTTATTCTGATCCTCCAGACGTGTATAATCAGGAAAGAAATTCTGGCTGTTAATGGTTTCTCTGGTGTTATTGTCATTATTATAGAAACGATAATTACCATAAGAAATAAGCTTATCGCTCCAGTTGTCCCTGTAATTGAGCTTAAGCGATTTACGGTCTGTAATCCCGGCAGATCTGCTTCTGGTGTTGTTCATATTGCCATCAAAAGAAATTTGCTGATCTCCGTTGAGATAGTTGGACCTAATCCTTCCGGAGTACCTGTCCTGAGTGCCAAATCCGGCCGAAGTTTTGGCAAAAAAACCTTTTTTCTTGTCGGGCTGAAGATTAATGTTCAGCACCTTTTCAGGCGTTCCACTTTTAAGCCCTGTAAGATTGGCTTGCTCTCCATAGTCATCAATTACCTGTAAATTTTTTACAATATCAGCTGGTAAATTCTGGATAGCGGCAGCTACATCATCCCCAAAATAGTCCTTACCATCAAGTCTGATGCTAGTAATTGGCTCTCCATTAGCGGTGATGTTTCCATCTTTATCAACATCTACACCGGGTAGTTTTTTTACAATTTCCTCTACAGCGTCGCCCTCTCTTACCGGATAGGCTCGGGCATCATACTCAACAGTATCCTCTTTAAGAACAACCGGATTAATAGCCACCACCACCACTTCGTTCAATAAATTAAGTGTTTCTTTTAAGCTGATTACGCCTAAATCGTTTAAAGTTTTAGACTGATCAATTTTATAAGATCTGCTAAGGCTATCAAAACCCATAGACTTTACAGTTATATTGATAAAACTATCTTGCACTCCAGTAAAATAAAAACTTCCGCTGACATCAACAGCGGTTGCCATTTTTTGCCCTTCGGATTGTAGATTGACCAATGCGCCTGGTAACGGAAAGCCAGTGGTGTCTCTTACAATTCCTTTCACTTGCAATCCTTGGGCTACGGTTTCTAAAACCGACACGAAAACGCAGATGATAAGGATGGCTATTTTTTTTATTTTGGGGGATAAGAGCAACAACAGTTCAATACGAAACTTCATTTAATGATTTAAAGTAGTGATTTTGCAATTTATATTATTTTTTAGTACATGACAAAAAAATGAAACCACATAGAACATAGGTTTTAGCTACCAAAAGGTTGCATAGCGTTTTGCTGAAGCAGAGCTTCAGCTACCTTTGTGTACCTAAAAAGCCTTTCTTACAAAACTGAATGGTTATGTTTCTATGTGGTGAAAAAATGTCATGTACTAAAAAATAATATAAAGCAGAATGACAAATGGCTCTTATATGGGAGCAATTTTCCATGTAAAGCTTTGAATAAGCGTAAAAATTAGTGCCAGATTTATATCTTGAGGGAGGATTACTGACCGTTTATCAAAATATGAAATTTTCAAATAAATGCAGTTAAGCCGTTATTCTGTTATTATAAGGATTAAAAATTCAGAAACTTTATAGTTTATTTGAAAAAAGTTGCATCTTTGCAACCTCTTAAACATAACTCGTTTCTTTATTCGACAACAGATGAGTCAAATTTGAGAAGTTATAGTATAAACCGCACAGCGATTGTGCTGGAAATTGACAAACAATTAAATCATTTATTGTGCTAGAGATTAGCATATTTGCTGATTGATCAATCCACAAATAAATTCAGACTGTTAATCGGTTTGAAAATTAGACCCACGGCGGGGTAGCTCAGATGGTTAGAGCGCAGGATTCATAACCCTGAGGTCGGCAGTTCGATCCTGCTCCCCGCTACTTGTACAGAAAGCCACCTTTTAGGGTGGCTTTTTCTGTTAGGACAAACTTCTAAGAGCAATTTTAAAATGAGGTAACTTGTTTAAAACAGACTCAATTTTAACGACTTCCATTTCCCCACAAAAACCCTTAAATTAGCAACTATGGAAGTTAAAATATTTGGAATCCCTAACTGCGGATCGGTTAAAAAAGCCAGAACGTTTTTCGAAGACAAAGGTATTGAATACCAGTTTCATGATTACAAAAAGCTTGGGATTGATGAAGAACACCTACAAAAATGGGCTAAAGAGTTTGGGTGGGAAAAAGTGCTAAACCGGAAAGGTTTAACTTGGCGCAATTTGGATGAAACCTTAAAACTTGAAGTAGATAATGAAGCTTCTGCCATTAAATTGATGAAGGACAATACCAGTGCCATCAAAAGACCCGTTATAGAGTCTGACAATGGTAACACCATCGGTTTTGATGAGCAAGCTTACGAAAGTATGTTCTTATAATCTTATAAAAGGTAATATTTGCGTTAAAAAATGTTAAGCGCTTGGTTATTAAAACTTATTGGTAGATTTTTGTATTGATGAAAAAGGTTGTTCTCCTCTTATTTGTGCTGTTTCCTTTTGTTTTAAAGGCGCAGATGACCATTTTGGGCACTGCTTATGATGCTGACACCCGCAATAAGTTAAAACTGGTTTTTGTAAACAACCTTACCCAGAGAGAAGTTGACCACACCGGGCAAAAAGGAGATTTTAAAATTCAGGCTGATTTAGGTGACTTAATTGTATTTACCTGCCCGGGTTATGAGAGCGATACGCTGATATTGCAAAATATGCGCCCTAAAATTGTAATGATGCGCCCAAGCTTAATTGTATTGGATGAGGTTATTGTAAGTGCAAAAAGTAACCGACTGCCAGAGGATGTAAAGTCCGCCTATTCATCAGCATATTCTTATGCTACCACCAATGTTTTCTCTTTAGATGGCGATGTGAGTTTGGTAAATGCCTTCAGCAAGCAATCAAAACAGAAACGAGCTTTCCAAAAGTTTATGGATACAGAACTTGATGAAAAGCTAATTGATCAGAAGTTCAACAAACCTTTGGTTACCCAGCTCACCAAAATTAGAGGTCAACTTTTAGAAGATTTCATGTCGTACTACCGCCCAACCTATTCTCAAGTTTTAGCCATGAACGATGTTGACCTAAGAACTTATATTGTAAAATCTTATAACGAATACATCAAATTACCTGCGGAGCAACGCATATATCCAAACCTCCCGAAAACCTCATTTGGCGGTAGTTTTTAGTAAAATTAGTGCTAAAATTGGCGAATACCGCAAAATAGAATTATTTTATCCCTCACTAAAAATCTAATTATGAATAAAATTATAATAGTGCTATCGTTGGCCTTGTTGAGTACCAGCGGTTCATTTGCCCAAGAAATTGATAAAAACAATACTGGAGAATATAGCTATACAGATGCTTTTGCCCCATATTTTTACCAGCAGAACGGCAACAGTTACCGTAGCACAAGCGGGAAACCGGGAAATGCTTATTGGCAAAACCGGGCAGATTACAAGCTTAGTGCTCGTTTAAACAACGATGAAAATAAAACAACGGCTACAGAAATTTTAACCTACACCAATAACAGCCCTGATGAACTTTCTTTTTTATGGATGAGTTTAGATCAGAACCTTTTTAAAGATGATTCAAGAGGAAATGCCATCATCCCGCCCAGCGGAAGCAGAAACGGAAGCAGAGGACAAAAATTTAACGGCGGGCATAAAATAGGTTTGGTTAAGTTGTTGAGCATTAATGGAAAATCAACTAATGTTGATTTAAAGTACATGATTAACGATACTCGATTACAGCTATTTTTGCCAGAAAACCTAAAAGCTGGCGGATCCTCTTTGAAGCTGCAGATTGATTTTTCTTTTATTTCTCCCGAATATGGATCTGATAGAATGGGCGTTCTGGAAACTAAAAACGGAAAGATATTTACGATGGCACAGTGGTACCCAAGAATGTGCGTTTACGATGATATAAGCGGGTGGAACACTATTCCTTATACTGGTCCAGGAGAGTTTTATTTAAACTATGGGGATTTTGACGTTTCAATTACTGCACCTGCTGACCATATTGTGGTTTGTTCTGGAGAGTTGCAAAACCCTACCGAAGTTTATACCGCAACACA
>DASSWV010000591.1:0-3879 GCA_035704545.1 Pelobium sp. | reverse complement strand
AACCAAAGAAGATGCCGAAATCAAAATTTAGGTATAAGTTTCACCAATCTATCTGGCGAAAAAACTAACCACCTAACAAACTAAAAACTCACTAATCTTTATCGTCATACTCTTCCGAGTCAGAAAAATCATCCGCAAAATCATCCTCTTCACTTTCTTCTTCCTCTTCTGCAGCTTCAGTATCTGTGTTTAAACCGTCGAGTTCATCATCACCTGCTATTATAACGTCATTATCATCAATAATCTCATCATCATCGCCTATGTAATCATCATCTGGAGCAATAAACGGAACAAATATTTTTGGAGCCTCGCCCACTGCTTTAAATAAGTTGGGAAATTCTTTTGTTGGGTCGTTATCTAAGATTTTAATCAGCTCTACATGAAATTCATAAGGCTTTTCGAAGTTATAGATGTAATAAAACTTTTGGTGTGGATCATCAATAAACCTACTAAGCTTTGAGTTTTCAAGAAGTGCCACGCCATTATCAATTTTACGCTGAGTGGGCAAATAAGCTAATTCTTCGTTCTTAATCCATTGATCGTTACTTACGTAAAACGATGACGGTTTTTCTGGATCGTAACCTATTTTGGTTAAAAAGAAAACATGAAGGTCTTTAAAAGTTTGGGTTGATTTGATATCAATTTCCCGGATTACTTCGTCGTAATCTTCAAAACTTATCCTAAATCTATATACTGCCATTCTGCAAAAATAATCTTTTGGTTGATAATTGTTGAATTTAAACTAAGCAAGTTTCAAGCCTAAATCAGCACCTAATTTGGCCATCAGTTTTAGTGCTTCCTCACGGTTATTTTGGATCTCTCCATCAAGAATAGCTTCCCGAATTTGGTTTTTAATAATTCCGACTTCCTTGCCCGCTTTAATGTCAAAGGATTCCATAATATCCTGACCGCTGATAGGCGGTTGCCAGTTTCGGACCTGATCCTTTTCTTCCACATCCTTCAGCTTCTGTTTGACTAACTCAAAGTTGTTGCGGTATTTTTTTACTTTATATTCGTTTTTTGTAGTTACATCGGCATTACAAAGTTGCATTAAAGCTTCAATATCTTCCCCAGCTTCAAAAAGTAAGCGTCTAACGGCAGAATCTGTTACTACTTCCTTAGCTAAAACTATCGGGCGTAAATGCAGAAGCACCATTTTCTGCACAAATTTCATCTTCTCGTTTAGTGGAAGTTTGAGGCTATTAAATATTTTGGGCACCATCCGGGCACCTTTATCTTCGTGTCCGTGGAAGGTCCATCCATGATTTTTTTCAAACCTTTTGGTTGCTGGCTTGGCAATATCATGTAAAATTGCGGCCCAACGCAGCCACAGGTCATCGCTGGTTTCCGCTACATTGTCCAATACTTGCAAAGTGTGGTAAAAATTATCTTTATGCCCTTTCCCGTTAATGTATTCAACCCCATAAAGATTATACATCTCCGGGAAAATGAGTTTTAGCAGACCGGTGTCAAACAAATATTTAAACCCTATGGAAGGAACCGGCGAAGAAATAATTTTATTTAACTCATCAGTCACCCGTTCTTTGGAAACAATGCTGATACGCTCTTTATTCTTTTCGATAGCTTCTACGGCATCGTTGCAAATTACAAAGTCTAACTGTGTAGCAAACCTTATAGCCCGCATCATACGCAAAGGATCGTCGGAAAAAGTTTCTTCGGGATTTAGCGGGGTAATGATGATTTTTTCTTTCAGATGTTGGATGCCGTTAAACGGATCTAAGAGTTCGCCAAAACTTTCTTCTGAGAGCTTTAAAGCCATGGCATTAATGGTAAAATCTCTTCGCTTTTGGTCATCCTCCAAAGTGCCATCTTCTACAATAGGTTTGCGAGATTCTGCTCGGTACGATTCTTTTCTGGCACCTACAAATTCCACTTCTAAATCTTTGTATTTGAGCATTGCAGTACCAAAATTTTTAAAAACTGTTACCTGCACACCCAAAGCTTTACCTACTTCAGTGGCAAAATCAGGACCGTTACCTAAAACCACAATATCTACATCTTTAGAGGACCGATTTAGGAAAATATCCCTCACAAACCCACCAATTACAAAAGCATCAACATTATGCTGAGTTGCAATTTTTGAAATGATTTTAAAAACCGGGTGTGAGAGATGTTGTTTCAAGCTGTTTTTGTTTGACTAATTTCCGCTGATTTGCGCAAATATAACTTTTATGCTTTAATTGGACGTATGGCTTACCTTAAAGATAAGTGAGAACCCAGAAATACTCAAAACGTAACTAGTTACAGAATAAAAGGTTGAATTTTATTATATTTTCAAAAATTAAATCAGCGTTTAAGAGACATCAGAACGATTAATTTAATTTTTAACTATTTTATTATTAGTTTAATCGGATTATTATGTTACCTTTGCTTTAATTAAAAAAATATATAATGAGCAATGGAATAGTAAAATTCTTCAATTCAACCAAAGGATTTGGTTTTATTAAAGAAGACGGAACAGACAAAGAATATTTTGCACATGTTTCAGGTTTAGTAGATGACGTTAGAGAAAACGACGAAGTAACTTTCGATCTACAAGACGGTAAAAAAGGATTAAATGCAGTAAATGTTAGACTTGCTTAATTGCAGTTGAATTAATATAAATCACATTTAAAATCGTTAATAACCATTGCCAAAAGCAATGGTTATTTTTTTATGCTTTATTTTCAGGTTTCAATTACACAAATTACCGCTGTTTGAAGTTTATTTCCTGATAAAAACAAACTTACCGCCAGGTTCTAGCTTCATAATGGTAGAAGGTTGCTTTTTTTCAGAACTCATCTGCTCTAAATCTATCACATAATCTACTCCCTCAATTATTTCTGGACTAATTTCCGAGAAATTTCCAGGAGTTGATTCGCCACTAATGTTCGCCGATGTTGAAACGATGGGTTTACGAAAACGTTGAATTAATTGCTGGCAGAATTCGTGTTTAGGGATACGAATTCCAATACTTCCATCGGCATTTACTAGGTTGCTCGCTAAATTTTTAGCGCCTGAATAGATGATGGTTAAAGGTTTCTCAGTGTATTCTATTAAATCATAAGCCACATCAGGGACTTCCGAAACATAACTTTGTAATTTGTTATCTGTATCTAGCAAAGTAATCATGCTTTTACTGTCCTCTCGCCGTTTTAGGGCATAAATTTTAGCTACAGCTTCTTGATTGGTGGCATCACAACCTATCCCCCAAACCGTATCAGTGGGATAAAGTATCAAACCTCCGTTTTTTAAAACTTCTAAAGCTTTATTGATTTCTTCTTTGAGCATGTTATAATCTTTTTGAAACAATAGCAGCGGGGAGAGAACCTTTTACATCGTAAACAAATGTGGTTTTATGCGAAAATTTCTTAAAATCAAATTGCTGAAACTCATTGTGTGAAACAGCATGTACAATTGCATCAAATTCTTGTCCGCCAACCTCTTCTATAGTTTTCAAATGAATCCCATACTCTTCTTCAACTTGGTTTGCGTTTGCCCAGGGATCTAAAACCGTCACATTCAATCCAAAGGCGCTAAGTTTATTATATATGTCAACTATCTTCGTGTTACGAACATCAGTACAGTTTTCTTTAAAAGTGATTCCTAATATTAAAACCTTACTCCCTTTTACTTTTACATCGCTATCAATTACGCCTTTCAATATTTCATCGGCGATAAAGGCGCTCATTGCATCATTTATTGTTCTACCTGCCAATAAAATAGATGGTCGGTAGCCAACAGATTCTGCCTTTTGAGCCAAATAATACGGATCTACGCCAATACAATGCCCTCCTACTAAACCTGGTTTAAATTTCAAGAAATTCCATTTGGTTGCTGCTGCATCTAAAACTTGTTGCGTATCAATACCTAAGCGGT
>DASSWV010000373.1:0-5028 GCA_035704545.1 Pelobium sp. | reverse complement strand
AGCACCAACAGAAACCAAGGCAGTAAAAGAACATAGATGTAGCTTTTGCAATGAGCGAATAATGAAGGGTGAAAAATACATGAAATCAACACATATTTTTGATGGTAGAGTTTATGACTGGAAGTCCCATAAGCATTGTTCTAAATTAGCTGATAGATTACATATGTATTCGGATTGTGATGAAGGGGTTACGCAAGAGGATTTTATTGAAATTGTAAGCAACGTACATGATGATATCCTTATTAATATGTTGCCCAAAGAGGTAGAAAAATATGGAGATATAATTCAGCAATTAAGAAAGGTAAATTTCAAAGATAAACTTTGGTATGTTGTCAGGTATTACAATAAATTAATGAAATGAAAACCAAATAACTATGGAACGTGGGGAAAAATATAAATCAGTTAGAGAATATTTATTGGCCGGTTATCCATTGACAAGTAACCAATCATTATTCCGGTTTGGCCTTTCCAGGTTGGCTCCTTTGGTCCACAGGTTACGGGAAAAAGGATATGACATTAGAACTAAAATGATTGATTCAGATTCCGGTAAGTATGCGGAATATCAGTTAAAAAAGAAGAAATGAAGATATTAATAGCATGTGAAGAAAGTCAAACAGTATGTAAGGCTTTTAGAGAAAAGGGACATGAGGCTTATTCTTGTGATATTCAGGAATGTTCAGGAGATCACCCGGAATGGCATATAAAGGATGATGTTTTGGAAGTACTAAAAGGCTATTGGGATATGGTAATAAGCTTTCAACCATGTACAGATTTGACAGTTTCAGGGGCTAGATGGTTCAAGGAAAAAAGAAAAAGCGGATCACAGGAACAAGGTATTAGATTTTTTTTTGAAGTATGGAAGAAAAGCAATTGCAGTGAAAACCCCATAGGGATTTTAAACGGAGGAAACTATATAAAAGATTGGTTTCCTAACTTGCACGATGAAATGAAAAGTAATGGGTTCCCTTTTAAGCCGTCTCAAATTATACATCCCTGGATGTTTGGTCATGGGGAGACAAAAGCTACTTGCTTATGGCTAAAGGGATTGCCAAAATTAGAGCCTACAAATATTGTAGAGGGTAGAGAAGGTAAAGTTTGGAAAATGCCACCCGGCCCAGATAGGGCTAAATTAAGATCAAAAACATATGAAGGAATAGCCAGTGCAATGGCGGAACAATGGGGATAATGAAAAAAGAAAATATTGATTATTATATAGGAATTGACCCAGGAACAATAACCGGAATTGCCGTATGGGACACTAAAGAACAAAAATTTGATATGATCAAATCCGGTGGAATATTGGAAATGATGAATTCATTAACATTTTATACTTGTTGGGGAAACAATATTTTTATTATTGAAAATCCAAATTTAAGGAAGTGGTACGGTAAAAATACCAAAGGGAAAGACCAAGGGGCCGGATCAATAAAACGGGATTATAAAATTTGGGTTGAATGGTTCGCTATTAATGGATGCAAATTTCAGGAAATAAACCCAAAAGATGTGGTTACCAAACTTACTTCTCAAAACTTTAAAGCACTTACCGGATGGACAGAAAGAACAAACAGCCACGCCAGGGATGCTGCAATGATGGTTTTTAAAAAAGGTTAAATATTTTTAGGTTAATTTAATTTAATATATTATATTAGAATATTAAAACAGATAGATATGTACCGAAAGTATATTAAAGGGAAGAACACTTACGAAGCTTCCAATGAACGGATAGATTTTATATTTAAAAACTTTGAAAGGATATACCTTTCTTTTTCAGGTGGTAAAGACTCCGGAGTAATGTTAAATCTTGTTCTTGATTACATGAAAAAGAATAATATCAAAAAAAAGATAGGGGTAATGATCATGGATAATGAAGCTAATTATAAGCTATCATTAAAATTCATGCATGAAATCCTTGATGAAAATCTTGAATACCTGGATATTTTCTGGTGCTGCCTTCCAATTACCCTCCCATGTACTGTTTCTTCTTTTATGACTGAATGGCAATGTTATGGGAACAGGGATAAGGATAAATGGATAAGCCCGGTTCCTGATAAAGATTATGTAGTTACTTGGGAAAATCATTTATCAAAATATGGTATGAACTTTTTTAAAGAGGATATGCCTTATGATGAATTTTGGAACAAGTTTGGGGATTGGTATGGTCAAGGGAAAAGAACAGCCTGTTTAATTGGGATCAGGACGGATGAATCATTAAATCGATTCCGGGCCATTATGAACGATAGGAAACAATCGTTGAAAGGCCAGAAGTGGACAAAGAAAAACACCAAATACGTTTACAATTGCTACCCTATTTATGACATGAAAACAGATGATATATGGACAGCAAATGCAAAGTTTGGATGGAAATACAATGAACTTTATGATTTGTTTTATATGGCCGGGGTATCAGTTTACAAAATGCGTGTTGCCTCCCCTTTTATGAGTGAATCAAAGTCTAGCCTTAATATGTACCGGGTAATTGATCCGGATATTTGGATAAGGTTATGCGGTAGGGTTCAGGGCGCAAACTTTGTGGCTACATATGGGAAACAATTAAACTATCATAGTTTTAAATTACCAGAGGGTCATACCTGGAAAAGTTTCACTAAATTTTTATTGGAAACGTTGCCTAAAGAAGTGTCAGAAAATTTTAAAATGCGATTCATCCAATCACTTAAGTTTTGGGGCAGGGTGGGTCGTGGATTGCCCGAAAAAACGATAGAGGAACTTAAATCCAACGGTATTCCATTTGAGGAAAACGGATTGACTCCACACGGGGGGAAGACAAAAACACGGGTTAAAATTCAATCTTTCCCGGATCATTTAGATATGTTAAGCTGTCATAATTCAGATGTGGCAAGCTGGAAAAGATTCGCTATTACTATACTCAAAAATGATCATACATGCAAGTACCTTGGATTGGCCCCAACGCATGAACAGGCAATAAGGCAAAGGCAAATAATGGAAAAATATAAAAACATTTAAAAACCAAATAGATGAAAATAGCTAGAATAAACCAAATTGAACCAGTGGAATTTACGGGAGGTGTAAGTTTCAGAGCGGTAACGAAAAAAGACAACATGGGATTCGGTATATGCAAAACCTATATTCCAAAAGGAGGCCCATATCATTGGCATTATAAACATCATTTAGAGTCCTGTTATTGCATTAAGGGAGGCGGAATACTTACCGAATTATCAACAGGGATTAAACACCTTATTAAAACCGATGTGGTGTACTCCTTGGATAAAAACGATGATCACACTTTTGAGGCGTTGAATGATACCGTACTGATTTCAATTTTTAATCCTCCATTAAATGGTGATGAAACGCACGATGAAAACGGAAACTATAAAATATAAAATGATGGAAAACTTTAAATCACCTGTTTACAATGTAATTGCCGTTCCTATAGACCGGATCCATGCAAATGAGTATAACCCTAACCGGGTTGCCCCACCAGAAATGGCTTTACTTGAAACTTCAATATGGGAGGATGGATATACCCAGCCAGTAGTATGTTTTTTTGACAAGGAAAAGGACAAGTATATTGTTGTGGATGGGTTTCATAGGTTTAGCATTCTTAAGACTTCTGAACGTATCAGGGAGAGGGAAAAAGGGCTACTACCTGTTGTGGTTATTGACAAAGAAATTGGGGATAGGATGGCCTCAACCATTAGACACAACCGGGCCAGGGGAACGCACAATATTGAGTTAATGAGTTCTATTGTTTCAGAACTTATTGAAATGGGCAAAGGGGATGCATGGATATGTAAGCATATAGGCATGTCAGCGGATGAACTTTTGAGGTTAAAGCAAATTACCGGATTAGCAAGTTTGTTCCTAAATAAAGATTTTAGTGAAGCTTGGGAACCTGTAGAGGAATGAGAAAAATTTTCCATCCATATACGAAATGGGAATGCTTTAAAAATGGTATGTGGAAAGATCCGGTAAAGGATGAATCTGAAAAGTTATTCGCAGTTGCCTATGAGTTTACCAAGGATCATTCTAGGTATGGCCAGGCCATGAAAAAAGTGGTTTACAGTTGGAAATATTCATGTGAAAATTTTCTTTCAGATGTACACATTAACAGGAAGGCATGGCTAGGTCATGCCGCCTGTTCACTGGAACTGCAACTACCTGAATCAATAGTCAGACAAGCATGGGGAAAATTAACGGATGAACAACGTTTTTTGGCAAATAAAGAAGCTGAAAAATATATCAAGCACTGGGAATTACTACAGCAATTAAAAAAACAAAGAAACCAATTACATTTATTTGATGAGGACAAAAATAGAAAAATACGTAGCCAAATGGGAAAAGGACTGTTATTCAACAGGAATACCGGATCAATTACCGGTAGAGATTGAACAGAAAACCAGTCAACCATCATACCGAAAAATATGTTTGGCAATCCTTAAAAATGATTTCCCTTTGAAAACATTGGGTTTTACACCTAGGAAAAGTGAAGTATATAATTCTTTGAAGCGAAAAGAATTGATGGATAAAGGTAAAATTAAAATTACTCAACTTAAACTATTTTGACATGAAAAGAATATTAAAAAAACTGGAAATATTCTTTACTAAATATGGATCCTATAACAGCTTGGATATATTCGGAATGTTTGATGCAATAAAAATTAAGAAATAACTTCTTTTATTTAATCTATTATATTATATTGTAAGACAAAACAGATAGAAATTATGGCAGAAGATAAAATATTAGCAGACGGAATGTTTTTTAAGGTCCGGGATAACCAACCTGAGTGGGTTATCGGTAAATGCAGCATAAAAGTAGAAACGTTTATTGAGTTTCTAAGGCTCCACGAAAATAACGGATATGTAAATTTGGATATACTGACTTTGGAGGAAATGGCTAAGGATTTTGAGTTGATTAAAATGAAAATTCAGACTTCATAATGCAGACATCAAAAATCAAACAAAGGAAATCATTTCAAAAGCCTTACACGTTACGGAGAAGGTTTTTTAATCAGCAAGGACAGCCCAGAGAATGGGAATGTTTTGGAACCG
>DASSWV010000371.1:0-2529 GCA_035704545.1 Pelobium sp. | reverse complement strand
GGATAAAATAGTTGCGGGCGTAAAAACTGCCATCAATAAAAACATAAATGCGGAGGTCAACTTTAAAGATGTTGACTTGAGCATCCTCAGCACTTTCCCAAACCTCGGCATACAGCTGAACGAGTTGGTGATAATTGGGGTAGATAGCTTTGCAAACGACACTTTGGCCAACATAAAAACTTTAGAGCTGAATCTAAATTTAATGAGTGTAATCAAAGGAGAGACCTATCAAATCAACTCCGTCAACCTTTTTGAGCCTAACATTTACGCAAAAGTTTTAAAAAGTGGAAAAGCAAATTGGGACATTTTGAAAGTGGACTCAGCCCAGACGCCAACAGCCGACACTTCGAAAACTACATTTAAAGCAAGTTTACAGGAATACAATATTGAAAACGGAAATATCATTTATGATGATGCTTCATTAGGTTTTTACATGGACATTAAAGATGTAAACCACTCGGGAACGGGAGATTTTACGCAAGATTTATTTCAGTTAAAAACCGAATCGGATATGCAACACCTGACCGTAAAGTATGCTGGAATTCCCTATTTGAATGATGTTAAACTGCAAGCTGAATTACCAATCGATATTGACATGAAAAACATGAAATTCAGTTTTGGGGACAATAAACTTAAGCTAAACGAATTGCTTTTGGCAGTAACCGGAAGTTTAGCGATGCCCAACGAAACCGATATGCTGATTGATTTTAAATTTGATGCCCAGCAATCTGATCTTAAAAATTTCCTTTCATTAATCCCTGCAGTTTACGCCAGCAATTTTAAGGATATGGATGCCAGCGGCAATTTTGCTTTTAACGGATTTGCCAAAGGAACTTATAATGAGACTTCTTTACCAGCTTTTGATGTAAACCTTAGCATTAAGGATGGAAAAATGAAATATGCAGGGCTACCGGCTGCAGTGAATGATATTCAAGTAACTGCAAACATCAAAAACCCGGATGGTGTTATCGACCATACGGAAATAAACATCCCCGCTTTCCATTTAGCTTTTGATAAAGCACCAATTGACGGAAGATTGTTTGTAAAAACGCCAACCAGCGACCCTTACATTGACATGGCTTTAAAAGGAAAACTGGATTTAAAACAGCTGACCGCTATTTTCCCGTTGAAGGACGTGACGTTGAGTGGAATTTTAGATGCCGATATACAGGCCAAAGGAAATAAATCTGCCATTGACAAACAACAGTATCAAAACTTCAATGCTTCTGGCCAGATGCTAGCAAGCAACTTTATTTATACCGGCGCTGCTGTTGCAAAACCAGTGAGCATCAGCTCTGCAAAAATGACTTTTAATCCGAAAAATATCACCTTAACAAACTTGAATGCAAAAGTTGGCAAAAGTGATTTTGCGGCAAACGGAAGCATCACCAATTATTTAGGCTATATTTTCAATAAAGACCAAGCTTTAGGCGGAACATTTAATCTAACCTCTAACCTGATGGACATTAACGAGTTGATGGGTCCACAAAACACAACGACACCTAAAGTTGATACTTCAAAACTCAGCCTAATAAAAGTACCGGCAAATATTAACTTTCTGGCAAGTGTAAATGCAAAACGAGTTTTATACGATAATTACAACATTAGCAATGCAAAGGGCGCTTTATTGGTAAAAGATGAAAGCGTTTATTTTAAGGATATGGCTTTGCAAATGCTAGACGGTACTGTGAAAATGAACGGAATGTACACCACCAAAGATCCTCAAAAACCTTTCGTGGATATTGATTTCGGGATTGAGAAAATGAGTATCCAAAAAGCCTTCGCCACGTTTAACACCATTAAACTTTTAGCGCCGATAGCCAAATATACCGTCGGCGAGTTTAGCACTAATTTGAAGTTCAACTCGCTGTTAAAACAGGACATGATGCCGATTTATTCAAGCATTAATGCCTCGGGGCTAACAAATATAATTGAAGCGGTTATTCAAGGATTCGAGCCTTTAAACAAACTAGCGGCTGGCTTAAGCAATGGAAATCTGCGTAAATTGGAAGTACATGACTTGCTGACTAAATTTAACATTACCAACGGACGATTAAACGTAGCGCCTTTCAACATTAAAAAAGGTGATATTTTGATGAACATTACCGGCTCTAACGGCTTAGACCAGAGTTTGGATTATGTTTTAGGAATTAATTTGCCTAGAGCCATGTTGGGTAAAACAAACGAAACAGCAAACAGCTTGTTAGCTAGCCTAAACAAAAAGATTGGAAGCAATGTTGCGGTAAACGATATGGTAAAAATTAATGCGCTTTTAGGCGGGACTATTACCAAACCAACACTTAAACTTGATTTGGCGGGGGATTTAAAAAACCAAGCAAAAAGTGTTGTTAACCAAATTATTGCAGATAAAAAGGAGGAGTTCGAAAACAAAGCAAAAGAGGAAGTGACAAAATTTACCGACCAAGCGAAAGAAAAGCTTCAAGAAAAAACTGATACACTTAAAAAAGAAACTGAACAGCGGATAAAAAACGAGGTGAGAAATAAATTGAACAACTTTTTTAAGAAAAA
>DASSWV010000589.1:0-2412 GCA_035704545.1 Pelobium sp. | reverse complement strand
GGCAACGATCCTTATATTTATTCGACAACTAATTTGGGTATTGATGCCAGCACTATTAAAACGCTAAAAATTAGAGTTAAAAATACAACCAACCAGTCTAATTTTCAGATTTATTGGATTACCAATGCAGATCAAACATATAACGGGACTAAACTTGCTCAAATAGCGGTGACACCAAATAGCGCTTCTCAAAAAGAATATATTTTTGACTTCAGTTCTATAACCGCTTGGCAAGGCACTATTAAGCAACTCCGGTTTGATCCCGGTAACCCTGCAAGTGGAAGCGCTTTGGACATAGACTATATAAAACTTGTAAACGAAGCTTATACATTAGAGTTAGCTAACTCAAGTTTAAAATTAAAAGTTGATTTGTTACGAGGAGGAGCAATATCTTACCTTTCAAAAGCAACAGATAACAAAAACCTAATCAACATTTATGATAGAGGTAGATATGTTCAACAGTCATATTATGCAGGTGCAAATATTAATCGGACTGGTGAAGGCCAACACCCATCATGGTCGCCTTGGAACTGGAATCCTATCCAAGTTGGCGATGTTTACAATAACTCATCTGTTGTACTCGAAAGCCAAGTTACCGCTAATAGTATCTATACCAAAACACAGCCACTATTGTGGGATATGAACAATGAACTGGCACAGTGCCAGATGGAAATGACGGTGACTTTAAATGACAATACTGCTCATGTAAGCAACAAGTTGACTGTATTTAGAACAGATGACAAGTGGACTGCTATACCCCGCCATCAAGAGCTACCTGCTGTTTATATTATTGGAGATTTAAATAACCTTTATACTTATAAAGGAACCAACGCATGGACGAGCGAGCCAGCCGAAAAACTGGTAACTACTGGTCCACCGTGGAGTTATTGGACAAACCCAGAACATTGGGCTGCTTTGCTGGACGCAAACAAATGGGGAGTTGGAGTTTATAATGGTTTATCAACGCATTTCATTGGCGGATACAGTGGAAGTGCAGGCGGAGGCGCAAATAGCTCGTCCACAGGTTATATGTCGCCGTTGAGAACAGAAACTTTAGGAAAGAACACTGTTTATCAATATGAATATGATTTGATTTTAGGAACATTAGATGAAATCAGGTCTTTTGCTTATCAGAAAAATGGATATACTTTGCCCGTTACCATGAAAGATTTTAGTGCTACTAAAAAGTTAAATCTAGTATCACTTAAATGGGAAACACTATCAGAAAAAAATGTAAAGGAGTTTGTTTTAGAGAAATCTTTTGATGGTAAATCTTTTAGTCCAGTTTATGTTATCAACGCTAAAGGAAACAGTGACAAGCTCGTGGCTTATACTTATGACGACGACTTAGAAGAGGTAACTGTTTACTATAGAGTTGTGACGTATGACAATGATGGTTCATCCAATTTCAGTAAAATTATCGCTGTAAACGGAATTAAAGAAGCTGATTTTACCATTGCTAAGTCGGGAACAAACCAAATCTCAATCAGATTTGCAAAATCTTTTTCGTGTAAAATTCAAGTGGTTGACATTGGTGGTAAAATTTTAATTGACAAAGATTTAAATGTAAATAAAGGTTTATATTCTATAGACCTAAACAATTATCCTAGAGGCGTGGTGGTTGTAAACATCCATAACAAACAAGTCCGTAAAACTCAAAAACTTATATTTTAAGATTTTTATGTAGTTTAATTGGAGCCCGTTTAATAACCTTAATTTTTAATGTGTAGATAGAAATCGCACTTCCCTGATAAAACTAAATAATCAACGGATGATTTTATCAGGTAAGTAACATGGTAGTATTACACCAGACAAATTCTAGTTTAATCAAGAACCCAACTAATCTTTCGGCTTAAAGCGTTTGATTTGACCAAAGAAACGCAGAATATTCCGCTGTACACAAAAATGGCACTGTGGTACTTAAAAGCAAATGTTTTTGTGCTTAAGATTGTACACACCAATTAGATGTTTTATTTCTTACAACCTAATTACCCCCCCATACTTAGGTTTTGGAAATAACTATAAACTCAATTATTTATTAACTTAAAAAAGTAAAATGAAAACGAAAAGGATTTTAATCTTATCTGCATTATTTGCGGTAGCAACTGCATCATGCAAAAAAAATGATTCAAAAATTGTTAATGAAAATGTAGCGCCTAAGGCAAGGGAAGTGAAATGGACAGATTTTATGAGTGATGGCTTAGATACAGGCTGGGAACAAGATGTAGCGTACGGAGGCAGTTGGTGGTTGCAAACTGCAACGGGAATAAATTGGGCGATAGTGCATAATACAACGCCGGCATCTGAAAAAAAGAAAGGTAGGGCAGAAGTCTCCAGAAGACTTACTTATTACAATGGAGTGGATAAAACGGTAATTGTAAAAGGTAAATTTAAGCTGGAAACTACAGCAGA
>DASSWV010000327.1:0-5646 GCA_035704545.1 Pelobium sp. | reverse complement strand
GGCAATTACGTTTTCTACATCATTTTTTATTTCATCTTTTAATGAATAAAGCTGAATTCCAAATGCGGCATTATTTTCTTGAGCCATGCAGCCTACGGTTGGTAAAACTAAAAGTCCGGCACTCAATATACTCATCTGAGTTAAAAATTCTCTCTTTTTCATGGTAGTTTAAACATCACAAATTTGTATTGCTTGCTTTAATGAAGCAATTTTGTCTTCGTTTTTTGGGATAAATTCTTGCGCAACAAACCCTTTGAAACCAGTTTCTACAATCGCTTTCATTATTGCGGGATAGTACAGTTCTTGGGTCTCATCAATCTCGTTTCTACCGGGTACGCCAGCGGTGTGGTAGTGCGCAATATAATCTGCGGAAGTTCTGATTGTGCTGATGACATCTCCCTCATCAATCTGCATATGGTAAATATCGTACAACAGCTTAAAGTTTTCTGAGCCTAACCTTTTGCACAATTCAACACCCCATGCAGTTTTATCAGCAAAATAATCTTTATGGTTAACCTTACTGTTCAAAAGCTCCATCACTAATGTTACGCCATGTTTCTCTGCCAATGGCATTAGCTTCTGTAAACCTTCCACGCAATTTTTCCAGCCAGTTTCATTATCCATCTCCCTTCGGTTTCCACTAAAGCAGATCAGGTTTTTATACCCAGCTTCAGCAACCAATGGAATCATTTTAGTATAGTTTTCTATTAATTTTTGATGAAACTTTGGCTCGGCAAAACCATCTACTAAGTTTATTTCTGCGCCATTGCACATAGTAGAGTAAATTCCGTGTTTTTTCAAGATCGGCCAATCTGCCGGGCCTACCAGATCTATCCCTTTAATGCCTATTTCATTACAAAGTTCACAAAGTTCCTCTACACTTAAGCCACTATAAGTCCATCTGCATACAGCATGGTTGATATTACCTTTGAGTGTAAATGTTGTTTTTTCCTCCATTTGTGTAAATGAGCTAAGTAGCGAAGTGGAGCCTAATAAAGCTGATCCGGATAACATTGTTTTTATAACGTCTCTTCTTTTTGCCATTATATTTTAATTATGCCTTTTGTTTAAGGTTTTTGTTTTCGGTAAAAAAAATGGCGAATAATACCATTACCACCGCTGCGATACCGGCAGGAATTAGCCAGACCATTTTCCAGTCTATTTCGCCGTTAATTTGATAAGTATCTGTGATGATTCCTGCTATCCAAAACCCAATTAACATTCCCACACCGTACGTTGCCAAAGTAATTAACCCTTGTGCAGCGCTTCTGTTTTTTTCTCCGGCCCGGGCGTTAGTGTAAATTTGACCAGATACAAAGAAAAAGTCGTAGCAAATACCGTGTAGTGCAATTCCGGCGATTAACATAAAGGTAAGCTCTCCAGAGTTTCCGTAGGCAAAAAGAACATACCTAAGTACCCAAGCGAGCATTCCTAAAAGTAAAGTTACCTTAAAGCCAAATTTTTTGAAAAATACGGGTAGTAAAAGCATAAAAAGAACTTCTGAAATTTGCCCCAATGTCATTTTTCCCGTTGGATTTTCTAAACCTATCCCAGACAGAAACGGATTCGCATTTTGATAGTAGAATGCTAAAGGCACACAAATAAGTACAGAACTGATGAAGAAGATTAAGAAGTCTTTACTTTTTAATAGTTTTAAAGCATCCAAACCTAAAATATCAGACAGCGTAGTTTTTTCGTTTTTATCTGCACTTGGAGGCGTAGCTGGAAGTATGAAACTAAATATTCCTAAAATTAAAGAGGCGATACCTGCCATTGCGAATGTATTTTTTAATAAACCAGATGAGATAGCATCTGCTGAATCCCAATGGAAAAAATAGCTGATCATTAATCCGGCAGCCACCCAGCCAATGGTTCCCCAAACCCTAATAGGTGAAAATTCTTTTTCAGGGTCTTTCATCTGATTGAAAGAAATAGAGTTTACTAAGGCTAAAGTTGGCATAAAAGCGATCATGTACCCAAGTACATAAGGATAAAAGCTTTCAAAATTGGTGGCAGTAAACATCATATACATGAGCAATGCCCCAACAAAATGTAAAACACCTAGGATTTTTTCTGCGTTGAAATATTTATCTGCAATTAAACCAATGATAAATGGAGCAATGATGGCACCAAATGACTGTGTAGAAAAAGCTGCCGCGGTTTGCGTTCCGGTGGCGTTTAGGTTTCCTGCTAAGAAAGTTCCTAGCGTAACAAACCACGCTCCCCAAATAAAAAATTCAAGGAACATCATTAAAGATAATTTGAAACGATTTATGGTATTCATGATGGGTTAAGGCTAATTTATAGTTTTTTAATTAAGATGTTTTTAAACCAAACTTTATCACCATGGTCCTGTAATACAATTTTACCAGAGCGGTATTTTCCAAAATCTGGCATACTAGCGAATTTGCTTTTTGCAACCATTTTGTCCCATTCCGTATCCCACATCGTGGTTTCTACAACTTGCACACCGTTCAATATAAATCGGAGCTTACCTTTATTTAAAATAATTTCAGCCTGGTTCCATTCGCCAAAAGGTTTAACTACTTCCACACTACAAGGAATTAAATCATACAGATCACCCGCTCTGTGTTTGAATATTTTTGCATCTGGATGGCCTGCATTATCTAAAACTTGCATCTCCGGACCAGTCAAATAAGGTTGTTTGTATTTTGTGGCATCATCGTTCACATTAAACATTACGCCGCTATTTCCGTTTTCAGAAATCTTCCAATCATATTTTAGATGAAAATTTTCGTAAGATTCATTAGTTGCTAAATCGCCTCTTTCTTTTTGATCAATTCCCGTAGGATTGAATTGTAAAACATCATCAGAAACTGTCCATGCTTTTCCAGCATTTTCCTTTCCGTACGTGTGCCAACCGTTTAGGCTGTTATTTTCAATCAGGTTATTCCATTGATTGGTGTTCTCTTTTTGCGCTGCGCAAGAGCTGAAAAGGATGACAATCATTAATATAGCTATTGAATTTTTTTTCATGGGGTTTATAAATTAGATACTTAGGTAAACGGGATCGCCTTTTTTGTAATCGATACAGGCATCATACCGCCCTGGAACCTCTAAATAAGTTAAAACTTTTGTTCCTCCTACTTCCGAAGTAAAAAATCCAAGCATCGTTAATTCTTTCATCATCCTAAAATAATGTGAAGGTTCACCTTTTTCTTTGCTTTTCTGAAACTCGCTTTGTTCAACATCTAATTTGTTCAACAGCTCTTCTTTTTCTTTAGGCTTTAAATCAACAAAGTTAGCGCTGTAGTTTTTTTGTGCCTTATCATTTACATCTTTTAACCCTTTAATAAAAACCTGCTGATCTTCTGCAGTGTAACAGTCCTTAACCATAACCGTCATAAAGGCGCCGGTTTCAGCTGCTTTTGCTCCCGGAGTGTTTGTTTCTGGGATAATTGTTTCTGCAATTTCGTCAAGTAGGGCTACGTCATCCGTAGTAAATAGATCATTTACTTGTGTGGGAGCAGATTTGCATCCTGTTAACGCAAATATTTCTCCGCCTATAATGGTTCCTCCTAACAATAAAGCGACGGAGGATATGGCTTGTCTTCTATTCATCTGGTGTAAGTTAAAAGTAGAAAGTCAAAATTAAAAAGACTTATTACTTTGTTAATGGGTTGTTATTTAAAAAAGTTTGCATCATCTTATGTGTAAAATTGCTGAGGTTATTATTAAACCGACAACGTCCATCCTTTGCGGTACTCTCTTTTTACAAATTGGTTTACAGCGTCAAAATTGGTGACCCTCATGTTTTTTGCATCCCACAAAAGTTCGATATTTCTACCAGGGAATTTTGTTTTTCCGTCCACCTCAATTTTAATGTCATGTGCTCTTATGGCCAAGTTAGCCATTAGTAATGCTTCGGTTAAAGGAACTGCTTTTTCAAAAGGAGAGCTTAACGGTTTTTTGCCGTAGCCAGCAATACAGGCATCAACCCATTGCTCATAATGGCCGTCCATTCCGTTAGGTACACGTTCTAAAGTTTGCGCTACATTAACCTCGTTATTTCTGCTTAATGGAAGCAATCTGGCGTTTGCGTTATACGTATCCGCCATCATTTTACCTTTGGACCCGATAAATAAAATTCCGTTACCATTGTCGCCAAAAGCTTCATCGGCTCCTAATTCTTCGGGGCGTTCTGGTTGTATTCCCCCATCCATCCAATGTAATTTAACCTTTGATGGATTTTTATCGGTTTTTGCAAAGTCGAGAATTACATGGCTTGATGGAGGACAACTATCTGGGAAATAGCCTCGTTTAAACTCATCCACATAAACACTACCCACACTTGCCTGTACACTTTCAGCATCTTTTAATCCTAAAACTGTAAATGGTGCTTCCATTAAATGGCAACCCATATCGCCTAAAGCACCAGTGCCATAATCCCACCAGCCTCGCCAGTTAAACGGCACTAATTTATCAACATAATTTTTTTCTGGGGCAGTTCCCAACCATAAATCCCAGTCTAATTCTTTTGGAATTGGGGACGAAGTTTGTGGCCAAGGAATTCCCTGTGGCCAAACTGGGCGGTTGGTCCAACAATAAATGCTTTGCACTTCGCCAATTAGTCCTGCCTCGTACCATTCTTGCATTTGTTTTACGCCATCATGCGAAGCTCCTTGGTTTCCCATTTGGGTAACTACTTTATATCTTTTGGCGGCATTGCCCAATACCCTAGCTTCGTAAATATCATGGGTCAATGGTTTTTGTACATAAACGTGTTTGCCCATTTGCATGGCTGCCAAAGTAGTGATAGCGTGGTTATGGTCAGGCGTTGCAATAGAAATTGCATCGAAGTTTTTTGATTCCTTATCTAACAATTCTCGCCAGTCTTTATAGTATTTTGCTTTCGGATAATCAGCTACAGAGCGGGCTGCTCTTCTATCGTCCACGTCGCAAAGAAAAGCGATGTTGGCTTTTCCAGTGCTATGAAAGCTCTTTAAATCGCTGTAACCTTTGCCGCCTACGCCTACACCTGCGATGTATAGTTTATCGCTTGGCGCTAAAAAGCCCTTTCCACCCAAAACAAAACGTGGCAATATTGTAAAAGCAGCAGTTCCAACGGCTACGTTTTTAATAAATGACCTTCTATCGCTTACGGTTTTCTTGTTTTTAACAGACATAGCTTATAAGTTTTGTTTTTTGAGTTCTGTAACGGCATGATCAACCGCTCTGGCCGTAAAAGCCATATAAGTTAATGATGGGTTTACGCAGTTTCCGGAGGTCATGAAAGACCCGTCGGTAACGTAAACATTAGGCGCATCCCAAACTTGGTTGTGTTTGTTTAGCACTGATGTTTTAGGGTCGTGACCCATTCTGGCAGTACCCATTTCGTGTATTCCTTGCCCGAATCCATAGCCTGAGTCATAGGTATGAACATCCTTTATACCTGCTCTTTCCAGCATTTCCTTGGCATCTTCCATCATGTCGAGGCGCATTTTTTTCTCGTTTTCTTTAATTTCTGCATCGATTGCTAAAACTGGTAAGCCCCATTTGTCTTTCACATTAGGATCTAAAAAGGTTCTGTTCTCGTGGTAAGGCAATATTTCTCCGAAAGCTGTCATTCCTATTTGCCAATCCCCTGGTTCAGAAAGGGCGTCTTTTAATTGTGCGCCAATTCCA
>DASSWV010000296.1:0-2837 GCA_035704545.1 Pelobium sp. | reverse complement strand
CTTAAAAAATAAAATACCTTCGGTTTCGCTTTTCGGCTTATCAGTAACCACTGATTTTCACCTCCGTATTTTTCATGAGGTGGGCGAATTTATTGATGTTTCCTACTACCTAATCAATCCGGCGCCAAGCATTTATTGGTTTGAGGATTTAAGCGAAAAACAGGCTGTCCGTTTGCATAAAAAAGGACTGATTGAAAGTTCGGACAGCAATTTAGGCAACAACCTGCTCACCAGTTGGGGTAAAGTTATTCAGCATACTTTTTATATGCTGTTCCAAAGTGATGAGTTGATTAATAATTATAAGGAATTGCCCTCCATTGAACCAACAGACGGCACTTTGTTGCACAAAATTCAGCAAGAAGTTTTCCATAACCTAAGTAATGCGGAGCGAACTGTAATTGACCAAAAACTGATTGCCGATTCCACATTAAGCATACACTCCTGCTATACACCAGCCCGGGAAGTGGAAGCTTTATATAATTTTTTAGTTGGATTAATTGACCAAAAAAGAGAAGAACTTTCACCACGGGATATTGTGGTAATGGTGAGCGATATAGATAGCTACGCACCCTATATCAAAGCAGTTTTCAAAAATGCACCTTACCAATTTTATTTCAGCATAGCCGATGAAAGTTTCAGTTCAAACGATACCATTGCCGCCGCTTTAGTAGCCCTAATGGAGATGAACCCGCAAAACCTGAAAGCTGAAGAAGTGCTGCAATTATTGGATTTTGGCTACATCCGAAAACGCTTTGGAATTACCGATTTAGCCTTGATTAGAAAAGTGGTAGACAGTGCAAATATCAGGTTTGGAATTGAAGGTGATATCGCCGATGACAGCGTTTATGTGAGTTGGGATTATGGCTTGCAGAGGATAATATACGGCATTTGTATAAGTGGCGGCGAGGAATATTTTACGGATGAAACAAGTTTGTACCCCTTGGATATGGTGGAAGGTGGCTCATCATATGAGGTGATTAGGTTTGTACATTTTGTGCAAGTTTTAATTGCATCTGTTAGTGAAAGAGAGAGAAATAGGACCATCGCAGATTGGGTAAAATATGTAGAGCGTTTACTTGCTGACTTGGTTTTTGATCCCGGAGAAAATGCAGATGATGATTATAATGTACTGATTAAGCAGTTAGAGAAATACAATTTGGTCAACAATTTCGTGAGTGACACCATGGATTATCAGCTGTTTAGTCATAGTTTTTTGGGCGCAGTTAATTCCAGCACCAGATCGGGTTCTTTTGCGGGTGGAGGCATTACTTTTTGTTCGCTTATTCCTATGCGAAGTATCCCTTTTAAAGTAGTGGCTTTGTTGGGTTTAAATTTCGACAAGTTTCCAAGGAAAGAAAATCAAGTGAATTTTAACTTGATGACCAAAAACCCGCAAAAAGGCGATAGAAATGTAAAAGAAAACGATAAGCATTTGTTTTTAGAGACCTTGCTTTCAGCTCAGGACTACTTATACATCAGTTATATCGGGCAAAGTGCAAAAGACAATACGGCCCTTCCCCCGGCAGCTTTGGTGGACGAGTTGATTGATTATTTACAGACTAAATATAACGGTGGAGATGATTTAGCAGAAAAAATAATCAAAAAACATCCACTGCATAACTTTAGTCCAAAGAATAGCGAAAATGGAAAAATTAACTATATAGAAACTGCTGAAAAAGCAAAATATAATTTCTTATTGACCCGTCAAAATAACGAGCTGAATTTCGCAACTATTAGCGTTACAGATTTCATCAACTTCTTTAAAAACCCATTTAAGGCTTATTTTAATAAAGTTTTGGCCATTTATTATAACGAGCAAGATTCGCTTTTAGCAGAAACCGAGCTATTTGGAATGGATACTTTACAAAATTGGCACTTAAAGCAAAACTTGCTTTACACCAATGAAAATGAGCAAGACCAGTTGAAACAAAAAATGATTAAAACTGGAGCCTTGCCTTTAAAAAACATGGCAAACGTTGCTTTTGAAAACATTGAGGATGATGTTTCGGCCATTCGAGTATTATTTAAGGAATGTGTTGGTGATTTTAAGGAAGAAAAAGTTAGGATTGATTTGAATATAGAGAAAGCTAGTTACCATTTCATTGGTGCTATTGATGGCATTTATGGTGATAAATTGGTGGTAGTATCTTGGTCCAAATCAGAAACTAAATATTTGTTAGATGCGTATTTAAAATACTTATTTGTTCAGGCATCGGGTTTAAACCTGAAATTGTATTTCATTAGTGCTCAGGCAGAAATGGTGTTTAAAGCTACTGAGATTGATGCAGCTACGGCTCGCCAAAAACTAATTGAACTGTCTGATTTATATATTATCGGACATGAAACGATACTTCCTTTTTATCCGGATTTTAAATTTATGCCAAAAGATATGGCCGAGCTTACCTTTGCAAAATTCAAAAAAGTGGTGGATGATAAGTTGAACAATTATAAGTTCCCAAGTAACGATGCTTACATCATGCAAAAATACAAAGATGGCTATTTCAATAACCAACTTGCTGATTTTGAGCAGGAAGAAAACGAAGTTTATGTTAATTTCAAGGATAATTTCACTAAAATAATTGGTCCCTTAGCACAGCTTTTCCCTAACTATTTTAAATAGGCCATGACAGAAAAAGAATTTAAAGATTTTAATGCAAGTACTGTTGCCCTTGAGGGAACAAACTTAATTGAGGCAAGTGCTGGCACCGGAAAAACCTACTCCATTGCAATTTTGGTTTTACGCTTGTTGCTAGAGAAAAATATAAGCATCAAAGAAATTTTGATGGTCACATTTACCAAAGCCGCCGTTGCCGAGTTAGAAGAACGCATCCGTTTGT
>DASSWV010000253.1:0-2893 GCA_035704545.1 Pelobium sp. | reverse complement strand
GTTAAAAACATTTCTTGTCCCGATTTGTAGAGTTTGAGTTTCAAAGCCAATGTAAGACACCTCTAATGACTTTGCGTTGGGCGCTACGCTAATTGTAAAATTACCGTTTGCATCCGTTTGCGTTCCTTGATTTGTTCCAGTTACTTTGACCGAAACCCCAGGTAATGGCAGCCCGTCTTCGGCGGCGGTTACCTTTCCTGTAATTCTTCTATCCTGCGCAAGCACACTGGATGCTATCAGCAACAAGACGAATAAACTTTGTACAAGTTTTTTCATACAATTAATAAATAAAGTTTTTAGTAATAGTGTTAATTAGCCTAAATATAACAGGTATTTAATCTTAAAAACAAATAAATATTTAACATTATTTAACATATTATGTTAAATAATTGATAATCAGAGAATTAAATATTTAATAAAAAAATAGCTACATTACATCATTTTTGTTACAAAAACCCGTTTTAAAATTATCATATTTTTAATATTATATCATATGTGTTGAAATAATTTTAATTTAAATAAATTTATTATGCAAACATAGTAAATTAATGAGCCTTAATTTGATTTTTGATTGTTACACGAAACATTCTTGCCGAAATTCAAATATTTAATGAAACAGAATTGATTAATCCTCAAACTCAAAACCCTAAACTCTTCTTTCTAAAAAAATCTCTGGTTTTGGAACATCTTAGGTTACAATGGTCAATAATCTTCTATCTTAATTTTATGAACTAATTCTTACGGATTATATAGTTGCTTAACTAATAACCGTGGATAATAAATGATGAAATTTTCTGCTTTAGTATTTTATAGCTAAACAGTTTCTGCATTTACACAACAAAAAATTATGCAAACCTAGCTGGTTTTAAACGGTTCTTCTTCGATACATCTTCGGTCATCCTACGTTCTCCAACGTAAGATGAGGGTAACAGTCTGGAATCTGACTTTTACCACCTCTAATTTAAGATACGCTGATTAAAAATGTCCACACTAAACCAATCTATAATTTAAGATTTAAAAGACCATTATAGTTTATTGAGCTAACTTATTACGCCCTAACTATCAAATATCAATTTAATGCTGCCTTACTGTATAAATGGTACTCGCCTGGAGCCAGTGTTAAATCATAAATGTTAGTATTTAAGCTAATGTCACTTCCGAAGGCATCTTTCCAATTACCTGTACTTCCAAAATCGATATTGGCTTTTTGCGGAATAACATCAAAATTGCCTACTACAATTATAGTGTTATTACCGCCATTTAAACGTATGTGCTTTATAGCACCCGTTAAATTGGTGCTATAATTAGGAGTTGCAAATACCGGATTTCCTTTTTTGAGCGCAATCATTTTTGCATAAACATTGTAGAGGGCTTTTCTGTTGGGCGCATTAAAGTATTCCCAACGGACTGGTTTCTCACCGGTTCTGCCATTTTCATTGATACTCACATCATAACCTAGTTCGCCAAATTGCCAAATCATTTTTGGGCCTGGGATTGCGAAGAAAAAGGCCGCGGCCATTTCTTGTCTTTTTAACGATGTTAGGAGGTTATTTTTGATGACATAGTTTCCGCTAGCGTTACCAAAAGAAACATTTTTAAAGTTTAGCCGCTCTTCGTCATGGCTTTCTATGTAGGCTACCAAACCGTCTGATTTTGCAAAACCATGGTTTTTAAAAAAGCCCCACGAAAAATCTGACTGCCCTAACCAGCCCATTGTAGCTTCATTCATGTTGTGATTGATGTTGGCCCAAACCATCATGCCCTCATTGGTAAGTTCTGTTTCTTCCCTTGCATCTGCGAAATGCTCCAGAATGGTGTAAAAATTATTATTGTCAATGGCTTTGATAAAGCTGTGGTATTCTTTCCAAATGGCTACCCTACTAGCGTCATAAGCAGCAAAGCTGCCATCATCTGATGACTGTTTTTGTGTAAACCCTTTTGATAGATCAAAGCGAAAACCATCAATTTTATATTGTTCCATCCAAAACTTGATCACGTTTTTAGAGAATGCTCTTGTAGCTGCACTTTCGTGATTAAAATCAAAGCCAACGTTGTAAGGGTGCTTTGCTATACTGTTAAACCATGGACTTTCTGCCGTTGGCGCACCATCCTTAAAGTACATTTGTACCATTGGCGATTGACCGAAAGAATGATTTAAAACCATATCTAAAATTACTGCAATCCCTTTTCCATGACACTCATCTATAAAATTTTGAAGCGCTGTTTTTGTTCCGTAATATTTATCTGGAGCGAAGTAGAAAGAGGGATTATAACCCCAACTTGAGTTTCCTTCGAACTCGTTTACCGGCATCAGTTCAATAGTGTTAATGCCTAAATTTTTTAAATAATCTAATTTGGCTAGTGTGGAAGCGTAATTGTGCTGCGTAGTAAAATCTCTGATCAAAAGCTCATAAATCACTAAATCGTTTTTCGCCGGACGGGTGAAGCTGGTGTTTTTCCAGTTATAAGTTGGTTGGTTGGCCTGCATTATACTTACGATTCCTGAAGTTTTGCCGGTTGGGTAAGATGTTAAATTAGGATAAGTGCTTGCGCTGATGTATTTATCGTTATTTGGATCGAGTATTTTTTCGCAATAGGGGTCTGCCACTCTTAAGTTTCCGTCGATCTCAAATTGATAAGCATATTCAGTATCGGGGTTTAGGTTATCAATTTGCACAAACCAAGTTGTTTTATCACTGGCCAACTGCATTTTGTGGAGGTTGTTTTGCCAGTTATTAAAATCGCCGATAAGTGAGACTGTTGACTTCTTTGGCGCTGTAAGGGTAATTATAGCTGATGTACCATTATTGATAAAAGCTACACCGTTTTTTGCTCCTGCCGGGAGTTCTATTGGTGGTGTTGGCGGTGTTGGATTGGAATCGCCAGTTCCTTT
>DASSWV010000240.1:0-3445 GCA_035704545.1 Pelobium sp. | reverse complement strand
CTTTGAGTTACAAAACACCCTTTCTTTTTTTAAACGTTTAGGACGCTATTGATTGGAAAGCATTTTTTTCAGCGGAGAAAGAGGGATTCGAACCGCTTTCGTAATGCCTGTATTTATTGATGTTTCAGTCCTGTTACATTCTGAGGTCACCGAATAGGTCACCTTTTAAAACCATTATAAATATACGATTTTTATTTGATAAACTCAGCAACCTCTTGAGATTTTAACCCCATAAAGTCACAAAATTCATCAATCGTTATTAATTGATGCTTCTCTTTGTTAAGCTCTTCTTTAATGGTTTTAATGATATGTCTTCCGTATCTTTCACTTTTACCAGTGATTAGCATAATGTCTTTCGGATAAATACAAAGTCTGCTCATAATGGCTTAAAATTACATTTCTTATACTTTATCTATACTATTACTATACTTGATAGTTAAGCTATTAACTCTTACAATTTACGAATTTTACCGCTGGAATTATCTATAATTAATGGAAAAAACGGCAGTTCTTAAAGCTATTGGAAGTACTTTTTATTAATCGCTTTTAATCTTCTATATATTTGATTATCAATTTAAAAATGAATAGTTATGGCACGTTTAAAAGGAATAATTAAGTTGGAAGGTACTTTAGATAACCTTACTTTTTACAAAGGTGAAGATGGATATTTGGTAAGAACAAAAGGTGGGGTTTCTAAAGACCGTATTATGAACGATCCTGCTTTTGTAAGAACGCGAGAAAATGGGTCTGAATTTGGACATTCGGCTACTGCCGGAAAGCTTTTACGTAAATCGGTAAGAAATTTAATGATCCAAGCCAAAGACAATAGAGTTACCAGTAGGTTAACGCAAACAATGGCAAAAATTAAAAATGCAGATACGACCTCTGCGAGAGGTGAACGTAAAGTTTCTGTAGGTTTAGCTACACCCGAAGGTAAAGCTGCTTTAAAAGGCTTTAATTTTAATAAACGATCACTTTTAAGTGCCGTTTTATATAGTAATTATAGTGTTGATGAAACTACGGGAGAAATCGAGATTGCAAATCTAATTCCTACCAATGATATTGCTTATCCAAGTGGAGCAACTCATATTAGTTTATCGTCTGCTTTTTTAAATCTAGATTTTGATACGGAAGAATATGCTGTAGAAACTAGTCCGAAGGTGAATTTACCCATCGATACTACCTCAGCAACTCAAACATTAACTCCGGCAGCTGTACCATCAGGTTCTGGAAATAATATTTTTTTATTGCTTATTGAGTTTTTCCAAGAAATTAATGGGGAGCAATACCCTTTAAAAAATGGCGCTTACAATGTTTTAAATATTGTTGAAGTGAGCTAAGGTTTTCATTCTGACCTTTATTAACCAGAAAGTCCTGAAGTTTATAATTTCAGGGCTTTTTTTATCTATATTTTTTTGGCAAATAAATAAAAAAGATAGCCTACTAATTGAAGCTGTGGCAAGCTGTCAAGTTTTTTTCAAAAATAAGACTTCACAATTCAAATGCTATTTTATAGTAGCTTACTTATTTTTTAAAAACCGTAAGGCTTGAACTTTACAGCGATAGGGCAATGGCTGTAGGAAAGCTTCTAACTTTGTTATCTTTTGTTCTTTATTGTTTTTTCTACGAGTGTAAGCTTTATCCTTATATTTTTAACGAAGGTATTTTTTGTGTATATTTACACTCGTTTGTGAAACGTGAGTAAACTTTACCCTTATTGATTATGGCAGAATTTAGCAGGAATAACCCTTATAACGAATTACCACTACTACCACCAAATAAGGTGTTAGAAACGACTAAAGTGCTTCGTAAAACCATTGAAGCAAGTAGGGCGTTGGCACAATTAAATGGGATGCTTACTAATTTACCCAATCCTACTTTATTTTTAGATAGCATACATTTACAAGAAGCCAAAGCAAGTTCTGAAATTGAGAATATAATAACTACTAATGATGATTTGTATAAATCTTTAGTAGCCGATAAAAAATTTGATAACCCTGCTACAAAGGAAGTGATAAGTTATAAAGAAGCACTTTGGAATGGTTTACAAGAAATAGAAAAAAGGCCTTTTATAAGCACTAATTTATGTGTTGAAATAGTACAAAGTATAAAAAAGAATACCGCAGGTATTAGAACTACACCGGGGACAGCCTTAAAAAGTACTACAGGTGAAACTATTTACACACCTCCTAGCGGAGAAGTCGTCATAAGAGAGAAATTGGCTAACCTAGAAAAGTTTATTAATGCAGAAGATGATATGGATCCTTTAATTAAAATGGCTGTAATGCATTACCAATTTGAGGCTATACACCCTTTTAGTGATGGTAATGGTAGAACAGGACGTATCTTATTATTACTGTATTTAAAATTAACTCATCTTTTAGATACCCCTGCCATTTATTTAAGTGAATATATTATCAAAAATAAAACAGATTACTATACTAAATTACGTGAGGTGACAGAAAATAGCGATTGGGAAGGTTGGATACTCTATATACTGGAAATGGTTGAATATACTGCTAAAAAAGGACTACAACGTTTAAAAGATGTTACCGACTTAATGGAAGTAATGACACAGGAAATCAAAGAAAAACTGCCAAGAGTCTACACTAAAGAATTGGTTGAAATACTCTTTAGATTACCTTATACCAAAAGACAATTTTTAATTGATGCTAAATTAGGGACACCAAAAACCGTTGGTAATTATTTAATGGAATTAGAAGAAGCTGGTTTTTTAATTTCTGAAAAGGTTGGTAAAGAAAAGCTATACCTCAATCATAGATTAATGGCCGTGTTAGAAGCATCCTAATTTAGTTAGTTAACGAAATGAAACATCAGCCAACTAAACTCAATCGCATAACAAAATGATGCTATTGAGGTTCAATGTGACCTTTTAAAAACAATAAGCACTTACACATTAAACAAACAAAGACTTGAGGTAAGGAACACTTGGATACTTCGACTTCGCTCTGCACAGGCTTAACGATGGTTTTGTGCAGCTTGAATGAGATAACATATATACCTCATTTTAAGCTAAAAGCACAATTGACACTTGTTTCATTTTTGTTCCGATTTTAATGTAAGTACGGATATGAGCGTTGACAAAGTGGCTATTTAGCTCGTGTCTTTTCTATTTTAAATTAATGTACTCGTGAATATCCATAATTTTAATTGTAGTTCGAATTTGTGCGGTTGGTGTGCGGCTATTTTACATAATGGCGTTATAATTACAGCTTTGATGATGCTGTTGCTATAGTGGCTGCTATTATAACAGCGCATTATGTAAACATAGCTTGGGAGAGTTTGGAGTTGCTAACTTTGCCCGCATATAAAATTAAGCATAAAACCTTAATTTTAAAACATGAAAAAAACACGAAAAAAGTACGATCGCGCTTTTAAAGAAAAAGCCGTCGAATTGAGCCACAACAGAAAGAACCTTTCCGAA
>DASSWV010000206.1:0-2735 GCA_035704545.1 Pelobium sp. | reverse complement strand
GTTTTCTTTTTTAACCGGGAACAATGATATGCACTTAAAGAATTTTTCTGTGCTACACACAGACCAAGGAGTAAATCTTAGTCCTGCTTATGATATGCTCAATGTGAATCTCGTTAATCCGCAAGATGATGAAGAACTGGCCTTGACTTTGAACGGCAAAAAGAAAAAAATAAAATTAGCTGATTTTGATGTGTTGGCTAAGATTATGAATATACCTGAAACTGCTGTTAGGAATACCTACAACAAATTTTCCTCGAGTAATACGCAAGTTGAAGAAATGATCAAGCTATCTTTTTTAAGTTCTGAAAGCAAAGAATTTTATCTGGAAATTTGGAATAAAAAGCAAGGGTTATTTAATTAGAACTCGATTTTAGGAGCCGTAGGTTAGTTTATTTGATATGAGCTCGAATACTTACAAAATATAATGAAAAGCAACAAGCAACAGGTTATAACAGGCAGTTAAAAACGGTTAATTATTCCTTATCGTATATGGACACTACCATTCTATCTTTGCGTTTTCGGCAGATGTTTGAATATTCAGGAAAGAATATATTAAATATGGCATAATTTATTATTTAATCAGATTGTTATAATTATCTATCTTTGTTTTAAACTCATTATATATTCTCACCTAAATTTAATAAGTAAGTTTTGCTGAAACGAGGCGATATTTTTAATAAATGTACTGGACGAAAGTTTATTGCTTGTTTATCAACCGCTATCCTCTTATTTTTTCATAACGGCGCATTCTCTCAAGAACAGTACTATTCACAGCAGTTTGATAATAGCGCAGGACTTTCTAACAGTTGTTTAAATACTGTTTTTCAAGATTCAGAAAATCTAATGTGGTTTGGTTCTTGGGACGGTTTAAATGTTTATGATGGTTCTGCATTCCATGTTTTTAATTATAGCAACGTTAACCTCAGCAAAAGCATAGGCAACAACATCGTTTATGACATTAGAGAGGACAAGAAAAATCAAATTTGGATTGCGACCATAGAGGGTTTATCAAGGTATAATAAATCTTCCGGAAGCTTTAGTCACTATTTTTATCGAAGAGACAACAGAAGCAAAGCCGTAGATAAGGGATATTTGTTGGACATTGATAGTAAAGGGGTTGTTTACAGCACTCCGAAATCAGAAACCTACCTTCAATATTATCAGCCTAGCACTAACAGTTTTAAAAGATTAAAATTAGCTAACGAGAGGCCCGGTAAAATATTAAAGTTTTTATTTGATAATCAAGACCGGCTTTATATCTTAAAAAACACCGGAGATTTAGAAATCTACGTAAAACAAGAAAGCGACTTTACTAAAGTCAAAAATATTGCTACTCAAACGGCTATTTCGGATTTCTTTTTTGTTAACAACCAAATATTCTTCACTTCCGCAAATCAATTATTCTCCCTTAATACTAGTTTTGAATTTGCTAAAAAGACAAACCTAGACCATGCTGTAAGGGCAATGGTTTTTTTTAATAAAAAATATATTTTAGCGTGGTCAACAAAGGGCCTACAAGAGTTTGATGAAGGTTTTACGCCTTCTAACACTTTAATTAATGAAATTAAATACCTTAAAGATGTACGAATAACTTCCTTTAAACGAGGTAATCAAAATATATTGTGGGTAGGGACCGATGGTTATGGAGTAATAAAGATTTCCAAGAAAGCTAATTATTTTGGTTTGATAAACCGATTGCCGGATGGTAAACCTATCAACATTCCCATAAGAGCTTTTAACGAAGTTAATAATGAACTTTGGATTGGAACAAAGGGCAATGGAATTATTCAGATAAAAAATTTAGGCAAGCCAAATAGCAGTTATGAGGTAGTAAAAAAGTTTAATTCGGTTTCGGATGTGCTGGATAATTGTGTTTATGCGATTGAAAAGGGAAAAGACGACTATATCTACGTAGGTTCGGATGCTTTGGGGATACACCTTTATGACAAGGTTTTAAAGAAATGGTTTGATTGGAAAAGTATATTAGGCAATTACAAATACCTCCCTTTTAATTCAGTACATTGTATTTTGGTTGATGATGATGGTTCTGTTTGGCTCGGCCTAGAGTCTTACGGACTTATTCATTTAAAAATTGAAAAAATTAATAATACACCTCGGATAACGTATTTGACAAAGTATCCATACACCGGCAATAGTTTAGGTCCGGTTAATAATGTGATTTACAGTTTAGTAAACGGAAAGGATAATCAGCTTTATGTAGGATGTAGGTATGGCGGTTTAAGTGTTTTTGATAAGAAAACACAGAAGTTTAAAACTTTTAAAGCCTTTAGTTACGATGGAAGTTTATCTAATAATGATGTTTTATCGCTTTACAAAGACAACAAAAACATACTTTGGATAGGTACCAGCTACGGGTTAAATTATATCCCGGAACAAGATTTAAACAAGCCAAAACCTATTTTTAAAAAATTCACAACAGAAAATGGTTTGCCAAATAATACGATACATACCATCACTCAAGATAACGAAGGGTTTGTTTGGGCTAGTACCAACAAAGGGCTGGTTAAAATAGATTATCTTACACAAAAAATTATCAGATTTAAAGAGTCAGATGGTTTACAGAGTGATGAATTTAGCGATAATGCAGTCTTTAAAAACAAAGATGGTGTTTTGTTTTTTGGGGGGATTTATGGCTTTAACTATTTTATACCAAAGAATATAAAAACCAGCGTATTTCAGCCTAATTTATTATTGAGCGATTTACAACTGGCAGG
>DASSWV010000192.1:0-6468 GCA_035704545.1 Pelobium sp. | reverse complement strand
AATAACTCCCCAAATTAAGTTGCGATACATCTAATTTTGTATCCGTTGTATTTAAGCCAAGGGCTTGCTGTAATACAGTTTTACCATCTGTGCTCACTACTTTAACGTTAGACCCAGCTTGTGCTAAGCTATGGCTTACATTTAAAACACTTGCAGTTGGATTAGGGTAAATTGACAGGCCCAGAGATACTTTGTTTGAAACTGCTTGTATTTTGCTCACTGTTGTTGAGCCATCGTTATCAAACTGTATAATTCTGTAGTAAGAATTTCCTGCACTTGCGCTGTTGTCTGTAAAAGCATAGTTGTGAATACCTGCTACGTTTTTACTTGCTAAAGTACCGATTGTTGCAAAATCAGTTCCGTCTGTTCTTTTTTGAACCTCGAAGTTTTTGGTGTTGACCTCGTTGGTTGTTGACCAGTTTAAGGAAACAGTTTTACCAAAAGCATCTGGTTTGGCGGCGAAGGAAAGAAAATCTAAAGGTAGAGATTCCGTTGACCATACATTGATGCTGTTAATTCTCACGTTTCCATCAAAAGTAAATTCTAAATTAATTCCAGTTGTTTCATTTTTCGCGACGTTAAGTCCGGTAATTGAAATCTCCCCACAGTCAGAAAATCCAGCTCCTCCGCCAGAGTTACCCAACACAGTGCTATTGATTGTTACATCCGCAAATACATCAGATCCATTAACTTTCAATCCTGTTACCGTTCTGGAAGAAGTACCGCCAGAAGAATTTGCGACAATCACAATTTTTCCAATAGAACTGGTTTTATAATTTAAGGTAAAACCCGAAACTTGTAATCGTCGTACTGCGGGTGCACAAATGTTTGAGCTTGACGTACTAGCTTCGGCATAAGTGATTTTATCACCTCCAGTGGATGTAGAATAGGTAAATTCTGTAGCAGTGGCGGTGGCATCGCCTGCTTGTCTGTACAATTGAGCAGTTTGAGCGCTTAATTCAAGATTAAATAAGGTACACGTTAAGCATAATGCAAACGAATTAAGTAGATTTTTTTTCATAATTACTTAGATTTAGAGTATAATCTCTCCAAAAAAATTAAATTTTAAAGACAGGCTAACTCGGGTTGATATTAAATTGGTTAATCAATAGTAGATACATTCGCACTGATAATAAAGCTTTCTGAGATAAAAAAATGTGCAATCGCTGCCGGTAACGATGCCGGATTATAGAGTTAAGAAGAAACTGATATTTTTCCTAAAATAACGCCCATAAAAAAAGCCCTCAAATTTGTTAAAGTTGAAGGCTTATAATTTTAAAAAGCTAGATTTTAAGTGTTTATAAAGGAGATAAAATTAAACAACCTATTAGATTAATTCAGTTTAATTGTCAACAATATAGGCCAATAAAGGAAGGTTTAATTCTCTAATTCCACACAAAACCAGCTCCGCCATTTTTCTTGCACCTAACTCGTTAAAATGTGTGTTATCTTCTTTTCCTTTTGGATAATTTGGATTTTCGCCCACTTTTAAATGGTTATAAAGCAACTCTGATTTATCTTCGCCCAACTCTTGCAGTAACATCATGCTTTTCTCAGTCAAATCTATCATCGGAACATTTAATTCTTTAGCCAAGTCACGCACCAAAGCAGCATATTGCTGATGCGTATCGATTACTTTTCCATTGTCATCAAAAGAGCGCCGGGCAACTGGTGTAATTAAAACCGGAGTAGCTCCTTTCAACTGCGTTTCTTGTACATACTTGGTTAAGTACATCACATATTGCGCTGGAGTAGTATAAGTTTTTTTTGTGGTCACTTCATCATTATGTCCAAACTGGATCAGCACATAATCTCCAGGCTGTAGCGAATCTACCACTGGCTGCCATCTGTTTTCTTTGATAAAGCTGCTAGTGCTTCTACCGTTCATTGCCCGGTTATCCACTTTTACGTTTTCGTTGAAAAACCAAGCAAATGGCATCCCCCAGCCGGTTTCTGGATATTTATTTACTGCTTTTATAGAAAGTGTTGAATCGCCAATAAGGTAAATTGTTATTTTTTCTTTAGCCTTAAAGCTTAATAAGGTAATGCTGATAACAGAAAGCAGAATAACTAGTTTTTTCACTGTTTATTTATTTACTGGTGTTAAAATGATCAATGTGTTTTTTCTAAATCTCGATGGTTTTACTTGACTAACTGATTGAAATAAACCTCAATGTTTGTATAATTTTTATTTAACGAAAATAAATACGAATCATTTTCAGTAGGATCCAATTTCATTTTCACTTCCCAATCGTCGGGCATTCCGTCTTTATCAGCATCTTCTTTGGCTGGCTTTGACTGAAGGTTTGGCCATGCTGATTTGGAAACCTCATACGGTGTACCGTGAGCAAAACCACCCTGTACATCTATAATTCTTCCGGTTCTGGCAATTACTTCTTTAATGATCCGTTGATCTAAAGTGTCTCGCCTTGGCAATATCGCACCAACAGATTTCAGCACTTTTTCATAAGCTTGTGAGGCTGTTTCTTTTGGCAATTGTACCACATTAAAAGGCTTCTCTACCAATACGTTTTTTTTATCAGCATCAGTAAAACCCTTATCCAAATGAACTCCTAAACTATTATTTTTGGTTACTTCCTCAAAATCCACCACTTCATTAGCAGCAACGTAAAATTTGCCAGTGCCCGTTCCTTTTAGGTATGATGGGTTTACAATTCTGTTTTTTACATTTTTGTTAGTTGATGGGCCCGAACGGTAGTAGTTTGCTACCATATTATATTGTCCACCTTCGCCACCGTAAACGCTATTATGTCCCCAATCGTAAATTACGTTATTTCTAAAGTCAACCAGTTCTGCCGATGCGCCCAATCTTGCTCCGTTCAAACGTGGGTTTCTGCTATTGCAATGTGCAAAAAGATTGTGGTGTGCCGATAAATGTTGTCCGCCCCAGATACCTCCATACCCATGTTTTTCAAAATCCGTATCGCCAGTTTCAAAATGGTAACTATAATTTAAAGGCTCGCTAATTAGGTTCCACTGTAATGTGGTGCTGTCTCCTTTATAAACAGAGAAAACCTCATCGGTACTCCAACTCATACTGCAATGATCAATGATGATGTTCTTTCTCCCGCTTCCGCTAAAAGCATCATCGCTACCGCCTCTATGTACTTTACCTTGGTTCTGATACCTATCCCCCATTCTAAAACGTAAAAATCGGATGATGATATTATCGCCTGATAAAGAAACCGGATAATCTGCCAAGCAAATTCCATCTCCAGGTGCAGTTTGTCCGGCAATAGTAACATTGCCTTTGATATTTAGTTTTGATTTTAAATGTATAGTGCCTGAAACCGCAAAAACAATTATACGAGGACTCTTGCTCACTACTGCTTTTCTCAAGCTTCCTTCGCCGTCATCATTTAAATTACTCACTATATAAATTTTCCCTCCTCGGCCACCGGTAGTGTATTTCCCAAAACCTTCGGCACCAGGGAAAGCAATTGATCTTTCAGATTGGTTTAGGCTAACCTTTTTTCCTGCGCAAGAAATCAGCACACTAGTTATAAGTAAAAGCGCAAAAAGCCTATACACGTTTTTATTTATACTGCTCATCTGTAATTGTTTTCACTAAACTGTTCAAGTAAACCTCAATGTTATCATAACCCGTACTTAAGTCTTTAGCATTTGCATTCGCTTTTTTAGGATCCAATTTGTTGGCTGTTTCCCAATCATCAGGCATTCCGTCGCCATCTGTATCTAAAGGTGGGGCAGTTTGTGCTAAAGTTGGCCATCCGCCTACATCGCTTTGTGTATCAATCAACCCATTTGTACTTCCGTTTGATCCTGGCGCAGAGAAAGTACCGTTCTTAGTATGCAATATGATTCTAGCATCTACAGCATCTCTTTTTAAAGAAGCTCCTCCATATAAAAGTACTGCGTTGTAAGCCTGTTCAGCAGTATGAGCTGGAATAGAAACCGCGTTCCAAGATGTTGTCTTTTGAGCCATAGCTTTGGTAACTCCCGAATCAAAATCTACACCGCCATTCCAATTATCAGCAGTAACTGATGTATTGCCCGCCACATAATTTCCAGTGATATAAAAAGTTCCGTGTCCGGGAGCATAAGTAGCCCCCGCTTCTTTGGAGACTTGCATAATGCGTTTACTTTTGCTTGATGCTGTAGCCGGCCCGGGTTTGTAATAGTTGTTGACCATATTATACTCGCCATTTTCGCCACCGTAAGCACTGTTTCCTCCCCAATTGTAGATCACGTTGTTGCGGTAATCTACCTTATCTTTTCCTTTAGGGCTTGGTCCGGTGCCCGAACGGAAACCACCATCAAAACGAGGGTTTCGACTATCGTGGTTAGCTAAAAGATTATGATGAAAAGAAGCGTTAACACCCCCCCAAATACCTCCGTAACCGTGTGTTCCTTTATCATGAACAGACTTTCTTAAACTTTCTGCCAAAATACACCACTGCAGGGTAAAATTCTCATTGGCATAAAATGACACGCACTCGTCAGTTGACCAACTCATCGAACAATGGTCGATAATGATGTTTGAACGGTATCTTCCCCAAATAGCGTCACTTTCCGTTTTAGCCAAATCACCCATGCGAAAACGCATGAAACGGATAATAACGTTATCTGCATCTACAATCACGTCGTAATCTTGAAGGCAAATGCCCTCGCCAGGCGCAGTTTGCCCTGCGATGGTAATATTTGGATTTTTTATCTGTAATCTGCTTTTTAATTTGATATTTCCAGAAACTTCAAAAACTATAATCCTTGCTCCAGAGGCTTCCACTGCGGCTCTTAAACTACCGGTACCCGAGTCGTTAAGATTGGTGACTTTAATGATTTTACCGCCACGGCCGCCTGTGGTATTTTTTCCGCCACCTTCTGCACCAGCAAATGCGTAAGCGGTTTCTGTTACTTGAACAGGCTTATCATCTGCTGGGTTTGGCGCTGGTTCTTCAGTTACTGGCGGAACAACCTCTGTTCCTTTTTCTGATTTTTTGCAGCTAACTGTGGCTAATAGCGACAGCACTACAATTGATGTGAATATCTTTTTCATGTTTATTTATTCAAATAGCGCTCATAAAGTCTTCCTGTATAAAAAGCTTACAATGAACAAAATCCTCAAAAACTACACTTAGTAGATAATAGTATTTGAGGATTTTGAACTAAATATATGTTTTAAACCTAACGGTTACCTCCATCTGGCGGCTCCGATACCGTCGAATTTTAGATCTTCGTTTCCTAAGGTATAATTTCCGTTATCAGGATCAGTAAATTCTGGATCTAGTTTGGTATAATTACCCGAATTAGAATCTATATATTTGGCATCGCCCTCGGTATAATTAGGGGCATTAAAATAATTATTGTCCGTTAAGGTAGTTACCGTTGTACTGCTTTGGTTGGTGTAGATACCCTCAGAATTTGCTACGATATTTTTGTTAAAAGTAATGCTATGTTTTGCTAAACGTATATAAAGGATACGTTTGCTGGAGCTATTACAAATCCTATCAAATGTATTGTTGTTAATTACAATAGTTGAGGTGACAGCATCAAAGTTATCTGAGCCGCCAGCATCCATCCTAAATAAATCTCTGCTTAAAGCAGAATTATATACGGTGTTATTGATGAACGTGAAATTTTGAGCTATTCCTTTTCTGAAGTCGATAAAATCTCCGCCATTACATTCAATATCGTGAATGATGTTGTTGGTGTAAGTGACGTTATTTATTAACGCCTTTTTGCTCACATATAAAAATCCTTTCACGTAATTGCTAAATTCGCAATTTTCCACGTTTAAATCTCCGTATGCGTTATCTAGATCTTGATTGTAAACGATGGTTTGGTTACCGGAAGATCCTGTCCCGTCCATAATCAAATCTTTTAAGGTTAAACCCGCATTCGCATTGATTCTGATTACCATGCCTTTAATGACAGGTTTGTTAAAAGGTTTATATCCTTTAATAGAGATTGATTTATCGATAACAATATCTTTGTTGATATCATAGTTTCCCGGAAGAAAAACAAATACATCCCCATTATTAGCACTTGCTACCATTGACTCAAAATCATTACCAGGTTCCACAACAGTGGCCGTTGTTAAGTCAATTAAAGTAGTAAAGGTTCTGGTTCCCCTAATTTTAGTCTCCCGGTATAAGGTAGCGGTATATTCTGTTTCGCCAACCAGCCCTGTAACGGTTGCTTTACCAGCTGCCTTTTCATCTGGGGTAATTGTGTGTACCACATCTCCAGGAGAAACATTGATGGTACTCACATTAGCTCCGGGTGTCCAGCTTAAGGTTACCGAATTAGCCGTTAGCGTTTCAGGATCCAAAGCCTCAAAAATTTGTTCCGTATCAGTTTTAAAAGATGCACCAATCCATTTTGAATCTTGAACATCGTCACCTATGCCTTTTACCCTTACCGAATAATTTGTAGCTCCGGATAGCCCAGGAACGATATAAGGCAGCTGTGTTGCATTTATCGTAT
>DASSWV010000585.1:0-2465 GCA_035704545.1 Pelobium sp. | reverse complement strand
GATTCATCTGAAAAACGTTTATACGAACTGATTTGGAAAAGGTCAATTGCATCGCAAATGAGTGAGGCAATTATCGAAAAAACAACTGCTAAAGTTGGTATAAGCACCAGAAAAGAAGAACTGACCGCTAATGGCGAAGTGATTAAATTTGATGGATTTTTAAAGGTTTACCTAGAAAGTGAAGATGAGGATTCTGATGCGCATTTAGACGATAAATCAGACAACTCCATCCTTCCTCCTTTAAGCCAAGGTCAAAACTTAAATTTGGCAGAATTAAATGCTACGGAGCGTTTTAGCCGTCCGCCAGCGAGATACAGTGAAGCTGCTTTGGTAAAAAAACTGGAAGAACTGGGCATTGGCCGTCCGTCAACTTACGCCCCAACTATTTCAACAGTGCAAAACCGTGGTTATGTGGTTAAAGAGGATCGAGACGGAAAACAGCGTAACTATCAGGTGATCCAACTAAAAAATGGAGAAATAAAAAAACAGACCAAATCTGAGATGACTGGCGCCGAAAAAGGAAAACTTTTCCCAACGGATATTGGTGCGGTAGTCAACGATTTTTTGGTGCAACATTTCAAAGGTATTGTGGATTTCCACTTTACGGCCAACGTAGAAAAAGAATTTGATGAAATAGCGCAAGGTTATAAAGAATGGACCACCATGCTTAAAAACTTTTACCAGCCTTTTCATTTAGAAGTTGAAGACACTTTAGCAAATGCAGATAGAGCAAGTGGTGAACGCTTATTAGGCGTTGATCCTAAATCAGGTAAAAATGTTTATACCCGAGTAGGAAGGTTTGGCCCAATGGTTCAAATTGGTGAGGCTGACGATGATGAGAAGGTTTACGCTAGCTTATTAAAATCACAGTCTATCGAATCTGTTAGTTTAGAAGATGCTTTAGAGCTTTTTAAACTGCCTTTCGCTTTAGATAATTACAAAGACAAAGAGGTTTCTGTAGGTATTGGCAGGTTTGGCCCTTACGTTAAATGGGGAGAAACTTATGTATCTATCCCTAAAAACGAAAATGCCTTAGAAGTTGATAACAAAAGAGCACAAGAAATTATTGACGAAAAAATTGAAGCTGATGCTCCGGTTGCTGTGTTTAAAGGCGAGCCAGTGACTAAAGGAAAAGGAAGATTTGGCCCATTTTTAAAATGGAAAGATTTATTTGTAAACGTTCCGGTACGCTATAATTTCGATAATTTATCAAAAGCAGAAATGGAAGAATTGATCTCTGCCAAGATAGAAAAAGAAGCCAACCGCTACATCCAGCAATGGGAAAAAGAAAAAATTGCCATTGAAAACGGACGTTGGGGACCTTTCATTAGGTTTGGGAAGCAGATGTTGAAATTAGGTAAGAATTCATCGACTGGAGAAAAATACACACCAGAAGATTTAACCCAAGTTTCTTTAGAGGATGTAAAAAAGCTAATTACGGATCAAATACCTGATGCTTTTGAAACGAAAGCTAAGAAAGCACCTGCAAAGAAAAAAGCGCCTGCAAAAAAAGCAGTGGCCAAAAAGAAATAACTTGTAAAGCATAAAGCCAAAAGCACAAAGCTAAAAGCCTTCGTATAAGATGAAAAAAGACATTCCAGATCATATTGTTGAAGATATTGCCGTGGCCGTAGTGCTTGAAGGCGAAACTCCGGAAAGCAAGAACTGGAATGTGTACATAATTAATCTAAAAACCGTAGCAGTGGAAACTGTTTTAATTACTTCTAAAGGGTACGGGTTAAAAGATGGCAATGATGTGAAAACATCTACGTTAAGGCACATGATAGAAAAAATTGAGGCTCACTCTTTTGCAAAAATTGAAGCAATTGACGAACAGGTTTTTGGTTTAAATAACGAATACTGGATAAGCTACTACATTGGGAAAGAGATTTATGACAAGAAATTCATCTTTTTACCCGAAAGCATCATAGAATCTAACCTTATAAAAGTTCCAATTATCAATAAACCTGGGGTGGTTGTAGGGAAATAATTTTATTCCTAGCGGAGCTTACCTCGAAAAACATAAAGATGTTGCAGTCAAAAACCCTGCCTGCCTGTGGCAGGCATAAACAAATTATTAGATAATTTTAAACAGATTCTAAAATCTACCTACAATAATCTTTTTATTTTAAACGGATTAAGGTCACGAGCAGAAAAACAGAATTAAACAGCCACAGCACCTTTAATATGTGGATGCGGATCATAACCTACCAACTCAAAATCCTCAAACTTAAATCCAAAAATATCTTTCACCTCCGGATTGATTTTCATAGTTGGTAAGGGGTTTGGCTTGCGTGACAGTTGAAGTTCTGTTTGTGTGATGTGGTTGTTGTATAAATGCGCATCGCCCAAGGTATGTACAAAATCTCCCAAATCTAAATTGCAAACCTGTGCCACCATCATGGTCAACAATGCATAAGAAGCGATGTTAAAAGGAACACCCAAAAATATATCTGCACTTCGCT
>DASSWV010000142.1:0-3483 GCA_035704545.1 Pelobium sp. | reverse complement strand
TCACGGTTTAATTGCGGCACATGAGGAAGGTTACGAATCCATTATGGTTAACTGTAATCCAGAAACGGTTTCTACCGATTTTAACATGGCTGATAAATTATACTTTGAGCCAGTTTTTTGGGAGCATGTGCGTGAGATTATCGATTTAGAGCAACCCGAAGGCGTAATTGTTCAATTGGGTGGGCAAACTGCTTTAAAAATGGCCGAAAAACTTCACGAGAAAGGCATTAAAATTATCGGGACTAGTTTCGAGAACATGGATATTGCTGAAGACCGTGGAAGTTTCTCTGATTTATTAAAAGAGTTAGATATCCCATACCCAAAATATGGTGTTGCCGAAAGTGCCGAAGAAGCAATTGTAGTGGCAAATGAAGTGGGTTACCCAGTGTTGGTTCGTCCTTCTTACGTATTAGGCGGACAGGGAATGAGCATTGTAATCAACGATGAGGATTTAGAAACCGCAGTGGTGAAGCTTTTAGGAGATTTACCAGGAAACCGGGTATTAATTGACCATTTTTTAGATAGGGCAGAAGAAGCAGAATCTGACTGTATTTTTGATGGTGATGATGTACATATTATTGGTTTGATGGAGCATATTGAGCCTGCCGGGATTCACTCAGGAGATTCAAGTGCGGTATTGCCAACATTTAGTTTGTCTGATGCTGTGATCGCTAAAATGGAAGAATATACCGCCAAAATCGCGAAAGCGTTAGATATCCGTGGATTGATGAATATGCAGTTTGCAATTAAAAATGAGGAGGTTTACGTAATTGAGGCCAACCCAAGAGCATCACGTACGGTTCCTTTCATCGCAAAAGCTTATGGAGTTGCTTATATTAACATCGCTACTAAAGTGATGTTGGGCACTAAAAAGTTGAAAGATTTCACCATCGTAAGAAAGTTGGAGGGTTATGCCATTAAAGAACCTGTTTTCTCTTACAATAAGTTCCCCGAAATTCAGAAAGAATTAGGTCCAGAGATGAAATCAACCGGTGAAGCTATCCGTTTTATCAAAGATTTAGAAGATCCATATTTTATACAATTGTCTAGAGAAAAATCAATGTATCTAAGTAAATAAGGTTAACATCCAATTTTAAACAAAAAAAGCAAGTTTAACGACTTGCTTTTTTTGTTTCTATATCTATTTGAGATGCTCTGTTAGAATAAAACCGTATCACTTACTTCCTCATCAATATTGCGTTCTGCATTATATTCCTTTTCTTTTTCAATCACTTCTGGCGTTTTGTTGCACACAAATCCATTTTTTGTGGCTTTTACCCTGATCAATGTCTCGGGGTTTGCCTCTCTGTCAATACATTTGTTAAGTTGATGCCAAAAAAGGCGATCTGCCATTCTTTTTTCTATCAGCAAAGTACTGTTAACAGGAATTTGCAACTTTATTTTAACTTGCTGACTTCTCCACAAACTTAAACCCCTTAAATCAAAACGATGATCGAAAGTTAGAACAGAATCTTTTTGTTGGTAATAATAATCTATTTGGTGGGCGTTGTTTATCGCGTCGTTAAAATTACTTCCGCGGGCAATATAGGTTTTGGACAGGATGGGCGTATCTCCATCACTCACTTTCAGCTCAAGATCAAACTCATTGGGTGTGTCAAAATCTCTGTCGCTACCAGATATTCTAATCAGTTTAGTGTTCAGGCCCTTGCCTGATTGTTCTTCTCGTAAGGTTCTTTCATCTCCCAGGCGAAGTATATATGAATCAGAAGAAGTAGTATTTAAGGTTGTGGTTTCTGTATAGCTAGCTTCTTCCTTAAATTCAGTGGCAATTTTAGCGATAAAAAAAGCGCCGATGGCTATGGCTCCAATCCATACAATGGCAAGACTAAGGTTTAAGCTATTCGGAATAGTTTTGCTTTTAAAGATTATTCTTAAAATTAAAAAAAGCAAGGCAATTAAGGGAACAACAATGATTAAGAATGCACAAATAAATAAAACCGGACGGATCTCTTGGTTGATAATATTTAACGGAAAGATGGTTGCAATATCTGTATTGCCGGCATAGCCTAAAAACACCATCAAAAAAACAAATGCAGCTATGAGTAGAAATCCGATAAAAATCATTAAACAAAGGCCTAAAAATTTAAATATCATTTTACCGGTATTACCTAAAAAATTTACAAAGCCCTCGATAAAATTTTGTATAAATGCGCCTATTTTATAAAAAAAAGCCGAAATCCCGCTAGATTTTTTTAGGGTAGAGCCTATTCCTTTAAGTTCTTTTTCTATGTTTTTCTGAAAGGCTTGTAAATTTATCTTTTCGCCTTTCATTTCCATTTTATCTGTTCTGGTTTTGGCTTTTGGGATAATCATCCATAGAAGGAGATAGGCTAACACACTAAATCCAAAGAAGAATAACATTAATAAGAATCCAATACGTGTCCACTTTGGCTGGATACCGAAATAATGTCCAATGCCCGAACAAACTCCACCTATTACTTTATCCTCGGTATCGCGGTATAGTTTTTTTAACACCGTTGCGCTTTTATCATTTCCCAAATCATAATCTTCTTCCTCAGGCATGTCAAAATCGGCAGGTTTTCCCATCCGTTGGGTAACGTTGGCCACATCGGCAATAACAATAACTTGTTTACTTTCATTAAGTAACAGTTCCGAGAGCATTTCAGCAATTCTATTTTCAATATCCGTTACAATTTCGAGATGGTCTTTGTAGCCGCCAAAGTGTCCTTTTATATCGTTCATATAGCTTCTCAAAAACTCGTAGGCATCTTCTTCGATATGGAAAATGACACCAGATATGTTGATGATAATGGTTTTATTCATGGTCTGTATCCTATTTTGTTTGTGATGAATCTTTTTTGTTAATGCTGGCTTGCACAGCGAAAGCTAAATCCTGCCAAGTTTGGTCAAGTTTTAAAAGCACTTCTTTTCCGCCATCGGAAAGTTCATAATATTTGCGTGGCGGACCAGACGTAGACTCTTTCCAGCTGTAAACCAGCAGTCCATTATTTTTGAGTCGGGTAAGGAGCGGGTATAAGGTTCCTTCCACAACAAGTAACCGGGCACCTTTCAATTCTTCAATAATATCTGAGGCATAAACTTCTCCTCGCGATATGATGGTGAGTATGCAGTATTCTAAAATACCTTTTCTCATTTGGGTTTGTGTATTGTCCGCTAACATATTACAAAGATATATGTAATATTTGGTATTATGCAATACATAGTACTAAAAAAATGATTTTTATTTTTTAGCTGTTCCGGTTGATTTATTCTCCCTCAATTTTAGCTTAAAGTTTACTTGCTAGTATGGAGTGTAGCTCACAAGCCAATGTTAAAGACCGTAATTACAGGGAATTTTAAGCGCTTTAAGGTTTGGCTATACTGGCGTTATCTTTTCAAAGCTATCATCAAAGTAAAATAAACGATTTGTAGTATATAGTTTTTAACTATGTCGACATCGTATAAAAGAATTGAAACGAATAATTTAATTATCTATCTTGT
>DASSWV010000093.1:0-3611 GCA_035704545.1 Pelobium sp. | reverse complement strand
GGTGTTTTTACTTTGGCAAATGCGGCTGGTATAATAGAGGCACAGCATTACGAAAGTCAGTACGCTTTAAATAGCTTTTATGGCTTATTTACTGCGGGATATAAAGGTTTTTTATACTTGGACCTAACCGCAAGAAACGATTGGAACAGCGTATTGGCTACCCCAACTGACGACTCCAGAGTTTCATTTTTTTACCCTTCTGCAAGTCTGAGTTTTATTTTATCAGAAGCAGTAAAATTACCAACGGCAATTAGTTTTGCCAAATTGAGGTTTTCTGCAGCAAATGTGGGTAGTGGTGGTTTAGATCCATACAGAACTTCCTACTTCTACATATCAGAGCCTGTGTACGAAGGAGGTTTATCCAATCCTACACTTTTACCTAACTTAACGTTAGAGCCACTTTCCACTACAAGTTATGAAGTTGGCGCTGATATACGTCTGTTTAAAAGCCGTTTAAGATTTGACGTAGCACTATATTCCGGAAAAACAGACAATCAAATATTAACAACTACCGTTGACGCCTCATCTGGTTATAGATATGCAATTGTAAACTTAGGAGAAATTGCAAACAGCGGAATTGAGGTTGCAGCAAGCGGTACTCCTATAAAAAGTCAAACTGGTTTAACCTGGACCGTAAACACCACGTTTTCTACAAACAAAAATAAAGTTACAGAACTTCCAGAAGGTCTCCCACTAATTCTCCAGAATGGTCCCGGAAGCAGAGGTCAAATTATTGCTTCGGTTGGTGGAAGTTTAGGCGACTTGTATGGATTGGGCTACCAACGTTCACCAGACGGTCAAATTGTTTACGAAGGAGGTTATCCAAAATTAACGTCAGAATCTATCTACATTGGCAATACAATACCAACTTGGAGAACAAGTTTAGGGAACAACTTTAAATACAAACAGTTTTCATTCAACGTCCTTTTAGATGCACAATTTGGCGCCGTAGGTTATTCTCTTTCTGAAGCAGTAAGATCAGAAGCTGGTAAAACAAAAGCCACTTTACCTGGGCGCTATAACGGCATTATCGGGAATGGCGTAATCCAAAATCCAGATGGTTCATACAGACCAAACGACGTTATTTCTCCAGAAATAGCAGAATACTATAAAGCGCATTATGGCAGAGACAACGTAGAAGGGACCACTTACTCTACAGATTATTTAAAAATTAGAGAGGCTAGATTAGATTACACCTTTTCTCCAAAAGTCATCAACAAAATTGGGTTACAAAGGGCAACTATTGGCATTTATGGTAGAGATCTTTTCACATTTACGCAATGGCCAGGCTTTGATCCAGAGTTTGGGACTTTAAGTGGGTCAGAAATCAACAGAGGATTTGAGTACGGGCAATTCCCATCTCCTAGCACTTTTGGTTTAAATCTAGTTATTGGCATATAATCTATAAAAAGATGAAAAATAAATTTAAAATATACACTACCAGTTTCCTGCTTTCAGCAGTCCTGGTCACAGTAAGTTCCTGTAAAAAGGACTTTAAAGAAATTAACACCACCCCAAACGGTAGTGAATTCGCTTTACCAAAGGCATTATTAGCCCCGGCTATTACCAGTGTGGTAAGAGCAAATATGAACCGTAGCCAACGCATCAATAATGAACTGATGCAGATTACTATTAATATGGGTGATCAAGAAGGGAAAATTTTCCGCTACGAAATACGGGCTTCTGAAGCCGATTATTTGTGGAATGCTTGGTACATAGAATTAACCAACTTTAACGACATATACGAAGGTGCAAGCCCGGAAAGACTTAATATACCTAGTTACCAAGGCATCGCATTAATTATGCAAGCTTACGTGTTTTCTTTGTTAACAGATACTTACGGTAATGTTCCCTTTAAAGACGCCAATAAAGGTAAATTGGGGATTAAGGCGCCACCTTTTGACTTGCAACAAGATATTTATACTGGGATATTTGAAAAGCTAGAAGCTGCAAACACCATTTTAGCTTCAAGTGTAAACGTAGCGGAAAGTAGCGACCCTATTTATGAAGGAAATGTAAGCAATTGGCGTAAGTTCGGTAATTCATTATATTTAAGGTTACTGATGAGGGTTTCTGCAAAAGCTGAGTTTAATGCTCCTGCAAAAATCGCTGAAATTGTAGAAACCAATGCGGCGAACTATCCAATCATGACAAGTAACGACGACTCGGCGATTTTAAGATGGACAGGTTCATCCCCTTATGTAAGCCCATTTGCAACTACAAGGGATGCAGATTGGTACACGCCTAAATTGGGAGAGTTTTTTGTTGATAATTTAGGCGAAAGAAGCGATCCGAGAATTCAGAGTTGGGCCACATTGTTTGAAGGAGAGTACCAGGGTATCCCAAGTGGTTACTCGGTAGGTGAAGCGCCACAAGGTAAATCTGCTTTTCCACTTTCATTACAAGTAGAGCCTTTGTTAGGTAACATTTTAAACTATGGCGAGTTGCAGCTTATTTTGGCAGAAGCCGCTGTAAAAGGTTATATCTCTAAATCTGCAAAAACTTACTATGAAACAGGTGCTGCCAGTGGCATTACCTTATGGGGTTACACAGTACCAAACAACTATTTTACATTTGCAAAAGTAAAATGGGACGACAGCTATAGTTTCGAACAAAAAATGGAACTAATCTTTATCCAGAAGTATTACGCCTTGTTTTTCACTGATTTGCAGTCTTGGATTGAGTACCGCAGAACCGGTTACCCTAGTTTACCAAAAGGTGCTGGCTTAGCTAATAACGGTATAATGCCTGCAAGGCTAACTTATCCGGTATATGTGCAATCTGCAAACCCAACCAATTATAAAGAAGCGGTTCAAAGACAAGGTCCAGATGAAGTTACAACCCAAGTTTGGTGGCAAAGACCATAATCCAATTGTGAACAATAAAAATAATAACATGAAAACTAAACTCATTTATTTATTAAGCTTCTTGGCCGTGAGCGCATGGTTGGGTTGCGAAAAGCATGATTATGCTGCAGGCACATTGAGCCCTATTGCATCTATTGAAGATGTTAGGGGCCTATACAAAACAACAGAGGTCACACTTGATGAAAGTAACTTAAGAGGTGCTGAGAAAATTGTTGGTGTGGTAATTTCGAACCCCGATTCTTTAAATTTGCCAGAAGGTATAGTGGTAATGCAAGAAACTCGGAGCAGAAGAATCCGAGGGATTATTTTAGCTGTTGATAACGCTTCCAATTACAAAACGGGTGACTCATTAGTAGTGAATATCACTGGAAAAAAACTAACGAAAATAGACGGAAGCCTACAGATTACAGGATTAACTCCTGCAAATATCGAAGTTGCCGGAACTGGCTTTATGAAAACTCCATTAGCAGTTTCAAACCTTTCGGTTATCGCAAAACCTCAGGACTATGAAAGCACTCTTATTGAAATAAAAGGAGGTACGGTAAGTCCAGAACCCACTCCTACTGATGATTTTGTAGGTGACAAAGTAATTGTAAATGGCGCTGATAGCTTAATTTTACATACAGAGCCAAACGCAAATTTCGCTTCAAATAAAATGCCTTCCAATGCAACTTTTGCAGGAATATTGTTTATTAAAGCGCAAACTGACGGTACAAATCAGTTGCAAATATGGCCAAGAACAAT
>DASSWV010000026.1:0-2563 GCA_035704545.1 Pelobium sp. | reverse complement strand
GAAAGGATGGATGGCTGCTGCTTCTATCATAGCCGTTTTGTTTACCACAGGCATATATTTTTATGTTCAAAACCAAAAGACCTCATCCTTTATTATTGGTAAAACTAAAGTAGATAACGATATTCTACCTGGTGGTAATCGGGCAACATTGGTGCTTTCAGATGGATCAAAAATTGTACTTGAAGATGCCGAAAACGGTCTTATTAAGAAAGAAGGAAGTGCTGAAATCAATAAATTGAACACTTCTTTGGTGTACAAGATATCTGGAGAAAAAGCAGCGTCTAATGTATATAATACCGTTAGCACTCCAAATGGCGGGCAATATCAAATACAATTAGAAGATGGCACCAGAGTATGGTTGAATGCCGCATCATCTTTGCGTTTCCCTATTGCTTTTACGGGCAAAGAAAGAATAGTTGAGCTTAAAGGCGAAGCTTATTTTGAGGTTGCAAAAAATGATAAGTTACCCTTCAAAGTAAATATACATAATGATAATATCAGTAAAATGATGCAAATTGAAGTGTTGGGAACTCATTTTAATGTATTGGCTTACGCTGATGAAGATTTTAAAACCACTTTGACAGAAGGATCAGTAAGTGTTAGTAGCCAAAGCCAACAGCGTTTAGTTTTAAAACCCGGCGAACAATCTATTTTAACCAATTCGGGCAAAATGAAAGTGAAAGCAGCTAACATAAAAGAGGCTTTGGCTTGGAAAAACGGTCTTTTCGTATTCGATCGTGAAAATATCGGAAGCATCATGAAAAAACTCTCCAGATGGTATAATATAGATGTAGAATATGCAAGTGGCTTGGCTGATAAAGAATTTGTAGGTACGATATCAAGGAATGAAAATTTGTCTGAAGTTTTAAAAATGTTAGCGCTTACCGGCACAGTGGAGTTTGATGTAAAAGGAAAGAAAATAATAGTTAAATGATAATTTAGCTGGCACAGCTAAAAACACCAATTGATCATAACCAAAACTTCGTGAAATATTTTATAGCAGGTAATGTTAGTACCCGGCTATGCAGGTTACTAAAGTTTTTACGTGATAAAAAGTTGTATTTTTTTACAGCTATTGGTGTAATTTCACTTTTACACTCTAAAACTTATGCCCAAAATATAAGTCTATCAGAGAAAAATGAAAATTTAGAAGAAATATTCAAAAAAATAGAAAAGCAGTCCGACTATGTCTTTATTTTCAATACCATTTCTTTAAGCAAGTCTAAACCAGTTACCATAAAAATAAAAAACGCTAATATTTTACAAGTGCTGGATAAGTGCTTTAAAAATCAACCTCTAACTTATACCATAGTTAAGAAAACTATTATCATTAAAGAAAGAGAGATAAAAGTAAATGGATTTCTTCCAGAAGAAGCTATTGTCGTGTATGGAACAGTAACAGACGAAAAAGACAATCCGTTTTCTGGTGTACAAGTATCTATAAAAAACACAGGTATTTTAACTTTAACAGACGAAAATGGCTATTATAAAATCGTATTATCTGATAAGAATAGCATAATAGCGTTTGATATTTTGGGTTATAATAAACAAGAGTTTTCCATTACCGATAACTATAACTTGGATGTGAAGTTAGTACCAGAGTTGAAAGTTTTGGAAGAAATTCTAGTGCTTGGTTATGGCGAAATAAATAAAAGAGATTTAACTGGTGCCATAGCTGCGGTTAGCATAAAAGATTTAGTAAAAGCACCTGTAAAATCGTTCGATGATGCTTTAGCAGGAAGAATAGCCGGTGTGCAGGTAACTTCGCCAGATGGACAACCAGGTGCCCCTGCAAAAATATTAATAAGAGGAGGTAATTCTGTGACACAAGACAACTCTCCACTGTATGTGATAGATGGTTTCCCTATGGAGGATTATAATCTTAATGCCATTAACCCCGCAGATATTGAAGCAATTGAGGTTTTAAAAGATGCTTCTTCCACAGCAATTTATGGTGCCAGAGGAGCTAATGGAGTAATTATCATTAATACAAAAAAAGGATTTAATGGGAAACCCGTTTTTGCTTTTAGTAATTATTACGGGATACAGAAAAATACTTTTGATATTGATTTAATGAATCCTTATGAGTTTGTTAAATATCAGATTGAATTAGATTCGGCAACAGCTAGTGATTTGTATTTTACAGATGGCAAAAATCTTGAAAGTTATAGAAATAAGAAAGGTATAAATTGGCAAGATCAACTTTTTAGGTCTGCAGCTATGCGAAACCATCATCTGTCTATAAGAGGTGGCAATAAAGATTCTAAATATGCTATTTCGGGTTCCGTTTTTAAACAGGATGGTATAGTCATAGCTTCAGGATTTGATAGATACCAAGGGCGTGTAGTATTAGATCAAAATTTATCTCCGAAAATTAAAATAGGTTTAAATAGCAATTTCAGTAGCTTTAAAAGTTACGGAACTCCTTTTACAGGAAGTAGAACTACTCATCTTAATTTATTAATTAACGCATGGCAATACAGGCCAATTGCCGGAGATTTATCACTTGATAAATTGTTAAGCGATGCTCAGGATCCGGCTGTTATATCAGCTACAAATTACC
>DASSWV010000021.1:0-10567 GCA_035704545.1 Pelobium sp. | reverse complement strand
TTATTGGGAGCGATGCGGCGGCACAAATCCAATCCACCTTACAAAAACTACAACTTTCTGGCAAAAGCACAATAGCGGCAGTTACGGGTGTAATTACCTTGATAATTGGTGCGTCTGGAATATTTGTAGAGATTCAAGATTCTATTAATCAAATATGGCGGGTAAAAGCTGTGCCTAAAAAAGGATGGCTAAAGCTCATTATCGATAGAGTTTTATCCTTATCCATGGTAGCCAGTTTGGGTTTTATTCTAATTGTTTCTTTAATGATCAACAGCTTGGTGCTGGTTTTTAGCGATGTATTAACTCGTTTTTTACCTGATTTCACGTTGGTTTTTATTGATGTGTTGAACTTAGGGATCACTTTTATAGTATTGATGACTCTATTCGGAATTATTTATAAAGTTTTGCCAGATGTGCATATCACGTGGAAACAAGTGAAAGCCGGAGCATTTTTTACCGCTCTTTTATTTATGCTGGGTAAATACTTAATTGGTTTATATATTAAGTTTGCCGCAGTTGGCGATATATACGGCGCAGCCGGAACCTTAGTTGTTGTTGCGGTTTGGGTGTATTACTCTGCCGCAATTCTGTTTTTTGGTGCCGAATTTACTTGGGCTTACGCAAAAGTGAAAGGGAATATCATTAGTCCTTCAAAACATGCCGTTGCAGTAAAACAAGTGGAAATAGAGCAAGAAGGGAAAGCTGTTGATTTAACTTAAAATAAGTAATTTAGCGGAATATAATAAAGCTAAATGCGTACCTATCTTGTTTCATTTGTTTTCTGTTTTTTTGCAATCAACGCTTTTGCGCAAGTAGTCCCTAGGTTTAACCCAGATACTGTATTGACTTTTAAAATGGAAAAGGATGCGGTGGTAAAAGTTGGTAAAGCGGGTTTAGATATCGAGGATTTTATTCATGAGATTGTAACAGATACCAGTTTTTATCAGGCATTCCAAAAAATGTCAAACTATCGGTTTAATGCCGAAAATAAGCTTTACACCTACAATAAAAAAGATGAAATTACCGGAAGCCTTTACCGCAAGTTAACGCACTCGCCAACAGGCACTCATCTAAAAATTATATCAGAAGACACAAAAGGAGATTTGTACAAGCGCAACGGCAACTACAAAACCACAACTGTAGAAATGTTTGATTACCTTTTTATGAATACTTACAAATCGGGTTACTCAGAAATTGGAGCGGAAAGTGGCGATGGAAGTAAAAACAGTTGGTATAAAGAAAAATTGAAAGCATTGGTTTTTGCTCCTGGAAGACCTGTTAAAGGAGTTCCAATTGTGTCAAGCAAGACAGAAATATTTACCCCAAACATGCGACAGTACTATAATTATGCATTTGCAAAGGGTATGTATTTAGATTCAATCCCGGTTTACCGATTTAAAGTTACCGTAAAGCCAGACTTGGGCAACTGGACCGAGGATGGGATAATGATCAAAGAACTCACAACAATTTTTGATCAGCGTAATTTTCAGATCTTAGGTCGCTATATTGATATGAAGCTAGATAATATGGCTTTTGATTTTGATGTACAGATGAATATTGAGATGAGCTATTTTAACGAAGTTTTATTGCCTACAAAAATCAGCTATCAGGGCAATTGGAATATTCCGTTTAAAAAAGACGAGCGGGCTAGTTTTCTGGTATTGCATAAAGACTATAAATTGTAAGCTTTTTCATAAAATTTTAACAGCGGTGTAACATTTTGTAAAGCATTGCCGTCTTATTGATAAGTTACAAAAGCACAGCTTCTTGTAGCCATCAATCCACTGCAGTTGAGAAAGTTTTAGTAATGTGTTAATGCAGAAAAAACGCTCCGTTTAGGAGCGTTTTTATTTAAAACAGTAATATCTTTAAATGATTGGTTGTGATTAAGATTTAACTGTTATTTTTACTCCAAATTTTAGAATATGAATTTTCCTGCAGAATTAAAGTACACTAAAGATCACGAATGGGTTAAAGTGGAGGGCGACGAAGCCTATATTGGCATTACCGCTTTTGCGCAACGCGAGTTGGGTGATATTGTTTACATCGATATCAATACCGTTGGCTCAGAAGTAAGCGAAGGAGACGTGTTTGGCACTGTAGAAGCGGTTAAAACTGTTTCTGATTTATTTATGCCCTTAACTGGGACTGTTCTGGAAATAAATGAAAAGTTAGATGCAAACCCAGAATTGGTAAATCAGGATCCTTATGGCGAGGGCTGGATGGTAAAAGTTAAGTTCAACAATCCAACGGATGGTTTGTTAACGGCCGATGAATACAAAGGATTAATAGGTGTTTAATACTATGTTGAGGACCCTAAAGTTTCAGTGGCCTGCAGTTACATGGGCGCTATTGGTGCTGATTCTTTGTGACATACCTGTAAGTGAGGTTCCTGGGAGCTCGCTTTTTTTCGAAGGTTTTGATAAAATGGTGCACTTAGGTTTTTTCTTTGTGCTTACCGTTTTACTTTTTTACGGAAAAATATATCAACAAAACAGCTTTGAGTATCGCTTTTTAACAATTGTTAAAATTGTTATTATAAATGTTTGTTTAGGAGGCGGTATTGAGCTTTTGCAATGGAAAGTGTTCACTTACCGTTCTGCCGAATGGTGGGATTTTTTTGCTGATATGCTCGGTTTAGGTATGGGCGTTTTTAGTTATTTGCTACTGCACAGAAAAGGCAGTCGTTTACATAAAAGATAAGGATGAAGAGATTTATAATTTACTGTTTGGCAATGTTTTTTGTTTCATTTATAAGCAGTTGTAGTGTTTTTAAACCGGGTTGTCGTTGTCCAAAGTTTTCTCAAAATCAAGTCAAAGAAACTAGCTTTCTAGTAAAACGCTGATTAAACGGTTTTTTTACATTTCTCTTATTTGGATTTAATATAAATAAGGCTTATTTTCGCAACAACTCATTTTATACACACATGAAGTTATCGCAATTAAAAATAGGTCAGCAAGGTATTATTAAAGAATTTACAGATTTAGAGATGTCAGTTAAACTGATGGAAATGGGCTGTTTACCCGGCGAATGCATAAAACTGGAACGTATTGCTCCTATGGGCGACCCGATAGCGGTTTCGGTAGCAGGTTATCAATTATCTTTAAGAAAGCTGGAAGCTTCTACTATTGAATTGATTTAATCTGGAAAAGATTGAGAAACACAAAAAAAGTAGCCCTTGTTGGGAATCCAAATACCGGAAAATCAACAATTTTCAACATATTAACAGGTTTAAACCAGCGAGTAGGGAACTTTCCGGGCGTTACAGTTGATAAAAAATCGGGTTACACTAAACTAGCAGACGGTACCAGCCTTGAGGTAATAGATTTACCGGGTACTTATAGCCTATACCCAAAAAGTGCAGATGAAACCATCGTTTTTGAAGTGCTTTCTGATCAAAAAAACTCGTCCCACCCTGATGTTGTATTGGTTGTTGCCGATGCAACCAGCTTAAAACGTAATCTTTTACTTTATACCCAAATTGCGGATTTAGGTCTGCCGGTAATTTTGGTGTTAAACATGATGGATTTGGCAAAAAAAGGCAATATCGAAATAGATGTTGATGCCTTAGCCAAAAGATTAAATATACAGGTGGTCACTTTGGCGGCCCGTAAATCCCAAGGAATTGAGGAGCTTAAAAAAGCGATACAGTTCCAAAACAGCACCCCTTTACAGTCAGAAACTATCTCGGTTGAAGCAGTTGCGCCAGAGTTGATAAAAGATATTTCCGAATTGTTGAAAATCAATAATCCGTATGTAGCCTTACAAATTGCACATCAACATCATAACTTAAGATATTTAAGTAAAGCCGAGCATCAAGAAGTTCGAAAACTGATAATTGCGAGGGATTTTCACTCGCAGAAAGCCCAAGCCGCAGAAACCATTGCTCGTTATAATTTCATAAATGATGTTCTTTTAGATTCGGTTAAATACACAACGGTTGCCGTAGAAGAAACCATCAGCAATAAAATAGATCATTATTTGACCCACAAAGTTTGGGGTTTTGTAATTTTTATAGGGATATTATTCGCGATTTTTCAATCTATTTTTGCTTGGTCAGAATACCCAATGACCTTGATAGAAACCCTATTTGTTTGGTTAGAGAATTTAGGACATCAGGTTTTACCTGCGGGTGTTTTAACCGATTTACTGATTGAGGGTGTATTGGCAGGTTTAAGTGGGGTAATGGTTTTTATCCCGCAAATCGCATTACTTTTCGCATTTATATCCATTTTAGAAGACACAGGATATATGGCTAGGGTTACATTTATGATGGACCGTTTAATGCGTAAAGTGGGCTTAAATGGCAAATCTATAGTGCCTATGATTGGCGGTTTGGCATGTGCTGTTCCCGCGATAATGAGCGCCAGAACCATCGAAAACTGGAAAGAACGGATGATTACCATTATGGTAACACCTTTGGTAAGCTGTTCTGCCAGGCTGCCTATTTATACCTTATTAATATCATTGGTTGTGCCCAGTGAAACGGTGTTCGGCTTCATACATTTACAGGCTTTAGCGCTAATGTCATTATACTTGTTAAGTATTGTTTCTGCAATTTTAGTGGCTTGGGCAATGAAATTCATTTTAAAAAGTAAGCTGAAGGGCTATTTTATTATGGAATTGCCGGTTTACCGGATGCCGAGATGGCGTAACGTAGGACTTACAATGTTCGAAAGCGTAAAAACTTTTGTCACTGAAGCTGGAAAGGTAATTATCGCTGTTTCTATTGTATTATGGGTATTGGCAAGTTACGGACCGGGCAACAGGTTTGAGAAAATTGAAGCGAAATATAATTCGGAGGCTTATACTGCTGCCTATAGTGAAGATGAAATTGAAAAACTTAAATCTTCTGAAAAGTTGGAGAACTCTTACGCTGGCGTGTTAGGGAAAAGTATCGAGCCTGTGATCAAACCATTGGGTTTTGATTGGAAAATAGGGATTGCTTTAATCACCTCCTTTGCAGCAAGAGAGGTTTTCGTTGGTACAATGGCAACATTATATTCCGTAGATGGTGATGCTGATGAGATGGATTCGGTAAGAGACAAAATGGCAAAAGCCAAAAACACCGAAACCGGTTTGCCAGTTTTTACCGTGGCATCAGCTTTTTCTTTGATGATGTTTTACGCTTTTGCAATGCAGTGTATGAGTACAATGGCAGTCGTTTACCGTGAAACTAAGCATATTAAATGGCCAGTTATTCAGTTTGTTTACATGTTGGTTTTAGCTTATGCAGCTAGCTATGTAACTTATATAATCCTGAAATAGTTTTTTTGGTAAAAACGTTTTGTTATGCGGATGTACAACAAAACTTCTTAAACTAAAGGTCTATTTTTAGAAGTTACAAACAGTCTTTGTAATTGTTAGAAATAACAATCACAAAGACAAATGATAACGAAGCTTTAGTTCTCAATAATATTTTGATTTGGCTGTTAAAGTTTCTCTCCGTGTTGCGAAATATCCAATCCAAGCTCTTCATCTTCTTCCGAAACTCTTAGTGGAGTAATAATATCTGTAAGCTTTAACAATAACCAAGAACCACAGAATGCAAATGCAGAAACCCCGATTAAAGCTCCAAGATGCACTAGGAAAAGATGAGCTTCGCCATAAATCAAACCGTTGCCAGTTTCGTTTGCACCATTGATAGATTGATGGGCAAATACGCCTGTTAGTAGCATACCAACCATTCCGCCAACTCCATGGCAAGGGAAAACATCTAAAGTGTCATCTATAGAAGTGCGTGATCTCCAATCAACCAGCATATTACTTACTACTGCCGCTACAACGCCAATTATTAAGGAGTGTGGGATAGTTACAAATCCGGCTGCGGGTGTAATAGCTACCAAACCTACCACGGTACCCATGCAGGTGCCCATTGCAGATGGTTTTTTACCTTTGTAAGAATCAAAAAAGATCCATGCTAAAGCCGCCGCCGCAGATGCAGCCATTGTATTTGCTAAAGCAACTGCTGCTAAAGTTCCTGCCGAATAAGCCGAACCTCCATTAAAACAAATCCAGCCGAACCATAAAAGTCCGGTGCCCAATAGTACATAGGTAATACGGGCGGGATTATGGCTTGCTTCGCTCCTCTTTTTTAAATATAAGGCAGAAGCCAATGCCGCCCATCCAGCAGACATGTGCACCACGGTACCTCCGGCAAAATCTAAAACTCCTAATTTAAACAACAAACCATCTGGGTGCCAAGTAGAATGTGCCAACGGAGCATAAATAACGATAAAGAATAAGCAGATGAACAAACAGTACGATATAAACCTAATCCGCTCTGCAAATGCACCAGTAATTAATGCTGGAGTAATAATTGCAAATTTTAATTGATAGATAGCAAATAGAACAAAGGGAATAGTTGGGGCTAGTGGCCAAGGTTTACCATCAATAACATGACTCATCATAAAAAATGTGGCAGGATTACCTATAATTCCACCTATTGAGTCGCCAAAAGCTAAACTGAAACCAAACACCACCCAAAGTACCGTAATAATTGCCATACAAATAAAGCTTTGCAACATGGTCGATATTACGTTCTTCTTACTTACCATTCCGCCATAAAAAAAGGCTAAACCCGGTGTCATTATCAAAACTAGCGCAGCAGCCGTAAGCATCCAAGCCACATCTGCATAATTATATTCTCCCTCATAAATAACAGTAGGAAGTCCAGGATACATAATTGTTAGTAAAGCGATTACTACCAGAAATATGAAGGGTATTTTAGATAATTTTTTAGCCATTTTGTTTTATTTGTATGATTTATTCGGCAATAATAGCAATAAAACTAGTTTGTTTTATGATTTTTATTAAATATTTACCATAATTAATCAAAATAAACTAAAAAAAGAGTGATTGACTGTTTATGTTGTAAGAATTCTCTCATTTATTGGGTTTTTTGTAAAATTTAAATTAGAAGAGTTTTAAAATGCTTTTAGTTTGTTTTTTCTTTCTATAGAAATTAGAAGATAACTGTAACGTTTAATTGGAAACAGGTAGCGAAACAAAGAATGTACTGCCTTGGTTGAGTTGACTGGTAAATGAAATAGTTCCGTTTTGTAGGTGCATGTATTCTTTGCAGAGCACCAAACCTAAGCCTGTGCCTTTTTCTTTTTTGGTACCGATGCTCGATTTAACATCAAGAGAAAATATCTTTTTTTGGTTGTCTTCAGAAATGCCTACGCCATTATCTTGAACCATAAAAACTGCTTGATTATTTTCTGTATAAACATTAAACATAATATCGCCGTTAACCTCAGAAAATTTGATTGCATTGAACAGTAGATTACGAATTACAATTTGCAATAGATTTTCATCCCCCAGAAAATCAATGTTTTCCATATTGTATGTTAGGCAAATGTTTTTCTTTTCTGCATAATCTTTTGCATTTTGCAGGGTGCTTGCTAATGTTTTTGCAGGGTTTAGTTTAGCTATAAAAGGTTTTGATCCTCCTAGCTGACTTTTGGCCCATACCAATAAATTATCTAAAAGCTCATAAGCCTCGTTCGTAGATTTTATTAAACCTTCTTCGATGGTGGTTTTTTCATATTCAGTCAAGTTATGATCCTTTAAAAAACTCAGGTATTGTTTTACAGAACCTACCGGGGTTCTTAAGTCATGTGAGATAATAGAAAAAAGTTTGTTCTTTTCTACATTTAACTTTTCTAATGCTAAGGCCTTTTTTTCCAATGCTTTACGTTGCTCCTCGTACGCCCTCCTTTTGTAAAATATCCCTATCGACATTAAAAAAACAAGCATAATATAGGTGCTATAGACATCCGCAAACACATGGAACTTATCACTATATCCTGTAATAATAATAGAATCCGAATATAAGTACTCGACCAAAAAAAGCCCAGCAATAAGGCCTAAATTTAGGCTAAGCCAGATCCATGAGTTTTTTAGACTTACTACAGAAATCATTAAAAACACGACTGCCAAAAAAAGGATGGCAGTAGGTCCTGCAATACCGCCATTAACAAAATAGTTGGCTGCTAATAAACTATGAAGTAGAACGCCGGTTATTACTAACGCCAAACGGAATTTTTTTTCTACCCTGCTTAAATAAAGAACAATACATTGTATGAGGCAAACTACGGCCGAAAGTATAGCGGATTCATATAGGCCAAATACGATATTTAAACAGAAGCTAAATACGGTGGTAAAGCAAACAAAAGTCGAAAATAAATTAAAGATCCGATGCTCTAAAGAAAAAATAGCTTCATCTCCAATGAAGATAACGGTTGCCCTTTTATAAATCTTTAGTAGCAGGCTCATACTAACCTGTTTTACGAATTGAAATGGTAAAGAAATACAGCTTCACCGGCAAACGCTGGCTTTTTCTCGTCTTTAATTTCCAGCTCAATGGCGATATTTGCCTTAGTTACTCCTCTTAAATTTACAATTCCTGCTAAACTTACCTTTAAGCGCACCTCGCTATCTACCTTTACAGCTTGGGCAAAACGTAACTTTTCGATCCCATAATTAATCTCCATTTTTAGGTTTTGGATCTTAACTACTTGTTTCCACAAATAAGGAATCAGCGAAAGCGTTAAATAACCATGCGCAATGGTGGTTTTAAATGGACTTTCTGTAGTTGCTCTTTGCTCATCAATATGTATCCATTGGTGGTCTAAAGTTGCATCAGCAAATAAATTAATTTGGGGTTGCTGTATTTTATGCCATTCAGAAACACCCATTTCTTTTCCCAAGTAAGATTCAAACTCTGCGTGGTTATTAATTGTAATCATATTTTTAACTATTTGTTGAGGTAAATGCGTTCCAGCCTTGAGCTTTAATTTCGTGAATATTTCCAGCTTTTGTGATTAAATAATTTCCAGCACTTTCTTCTGTAATATAACCAATTATCGAAATATCTACATCATGTTTCATTTTATCATAATCCGCTTGTTTAATGGTGAACAGCAGTTCGTAATCTTCGCCGCCGTTTAAAGCACAAACAGTGGGGTCCAAGCCAAATTCACGGGCAGTCTCCGCCGTCATTGGATCAAGCGGAATTTTCTCTTCGTAAATTTTACAACCTTTTTTTGACTGGCGGGTAATGTGTAAAATCTCAGAGGCCAAACCGTCTGAAATATCAATCATTGAGGTAGGCTTCACTTTCATTTTTGCCAACAAATCAATGATATCAATACGGGCTTCTGGCTTTAACTGTCTTTCTACAATATAATCTTTGCCTTCTAAATCTGGCTGTATTTTCGGGTTGCTCAAGAAAACCTGCTTTTCTCTTTCTAATAACTGAAGCCCTACATAAGCACCGCCTAAATCTCCAGAAACACAAATCAAATCTCCTTCTTCTGCACCGTTTCTATAGCAAATGTCTTTTTCATCTGCGTAGCCAATACTGGTTATAGAGATTACCAATCCTTGGCGGGATGATGTAGTATCTCCTCCGATTAGATCGACATTAAATTTCTCGCAAGCCAATAACATACCTGCATACAGCTCTTCTATTGCTTCTAACGGAAATTTACTAGAAAAACCAAAGGAAACTGTGACTTGACTTGCAATTCCGTTCATTGCGTAAATGTCACTTAAATTGACTTGAATTGCTTTGTAGCCTAAGTGTTTAAGCGGGGTAAAAGCTAAGTCAAAATGGATGCCTTCCAGCAACATATCGGTAGAAATTAAGGTTTTTTTATTCTTAAAATCTAGCACTGCCGCATCATCTCCCACTCCTTTTAAAGTGCTTTTATTTTTAATTTGGATGTGTTGCGTTAAGTGACGTATTAAGCCAAACTCTCCTAAAGTCGCTATTTCTGTTTTCTCGGTTTGCTCAAACATGGTTGGTATTATATGTATCTGAATTTGTGGGTGGTGTAACTAATGCAAAGATATAAATTTCTGTTTGCTATGTATAAACAGCATATTAAATCCATTTTTGAGCATTATTATCTTTAAAAATGGTTTTAATGAAAAACAAGAAACCTGCAAAAAGAAAAGCGTTTCTAAATTAATGGAAACGCTTTTCAAGCTTTAAGCCCTGGGCTTGTGTTTAAATTTTATTCAATCACACTCACTTTAATCATGTTGGTTTTTCCTTTTTTCTCGATAGGAATAGCCGCAGTGTTAATTACTATATCGCCAGCCTCAATAATTTTTTCGGCTTTCAACACTTTATTCACTTCACTAATTGTTTGGTCGGTACTGTCAAATTTATCGTAAAAGAAACCCCTAACACCCCAAAGTAAACTTAAAGTATTTAGTAAATTAAGATTTGATGTAAAAATGAATGTTCCAGCTTTTGGTCTGTGAGAACAGATTTGAAAAGCAGTGTAACCAGATGAAGTCATAGAAACAATACCCGCTGCATTTGTTTTATCAGCTAAAATTACTGCAGAACTACAAACCGCATCGGCCATATATGTTGTGGATGTTTCATCCAGCTCTTTCTCTCTATAATAAGGATAAGATGTGTCCTCAACATGACGAACAATTTTGCTCATCGTTTCAATAACAATCAGTGGAAACTCTCCAACAGAAGTTTCTCCACTTAGCATTACTGCATCAGCACCGTCTAAAACAGAGTTGGCAACATCATTT
>DASSWV010000538.1:0-3325 GCA_035704545.1 Pelobium sp. | reverse complement strand
ATCTTATAAATTCAACTGGGCTTTTACTGGTTAGTGTTTTTAATTTGCGGTACAAATTCCCCCTGCTCATTCCAACATGCTGACTTAAGTCTTCTACACTTAGCGATTCTTCTGCAATGTTATCCTCAATGTAGCTCATTACGTTTTCCAAAAACTTATCGTCAAAAGTAGAGATACTGGTGTTGGTTGGTTGTAAAGTGATTTCCTTTTGATAACGGGATTTCATCTTTTGTCGGTTTTCAATCAAGTTCCAAACCTTAACGTCCAACAAATCAAAGTTAAAAGGCTTTGTTACATAATCATCAGCACCATTCTCTAAACCTTCTAGCTTAAAGATTAAAGGACTTCTGGCAGTTAGCAAAACCACCGGAATGTGACTTGTAATGATGTCTGATTTCAGCTTGCTACATAATTCTATCCCATCCATAACAGGCATCATCACATCACTAATGATTATATCAGGCATATTTTTTAAGGCAGCTTGAAGGCCAGAAGCGCCATCAAAGCTTTTAATAACGTTAAAATCATCTTTAAAACTATCTTCTAAAAAGTTGATTACATCCCTGTTATCTTCTACCAACAACAAGGTGAACTTTTCACCTTCATTTACCTTTTTAATCTGTTCTTTTCTCTCTTTAAAGCTGTTCTGCTGTTTTAAAGTGTAGGATTTGTAATTACTGATATCCTCAGAAATCAAATATTCCTGATCAATTTCGTTGTCTTGTAAATAAGCTTTACCTAAGGGAATTTTAACCTTAAATGTAGTGCCTCCCCTAGTTTCGGCTGTTGTTTCATAGCTTTCTAACTCTATTTTACCATGGTGCAAATCAATCAGCTCTTTGGCAAACGCTAGGCCCACACCAGTTCCTTTGATATGGTTATGGGAAACATCTACCGGTTTAAAGGGCTGGAAAATATCTGGAATTCTATCTTTTGAAATACCCACGCCGTTATCCTTTATCACAACAATAGCTTGCTGGTCAACTATATCTTCTTCAACACTTACCTTTATTTTCCCGAACTCTGGTGTGTATTTTATGGCGTTTGAAATAATGTTGTATAAAATTTTCTCCAATTTATCCCTATCAAACCATACTTCAAGCTTTTCAGTTTTGGATGAAAATGTTAAGTCCAGATTTTTCGACTTTGCCAAACTTCCAAAAACAATTACAATCTCCTTTGTAAATCTCACCAAGTTTCCCTTTGCTGCTTTTAGCTTTACCTCATTGTTATCCAACTTGCGTAAGTCCAATAATTGGTCAATTAAATTGAGTAGCCGCTCTCCGCTCCTATTCATCAACTCCAAATAATTGGAAGTTAAGGTATTCCCTTCATGAATGCTTAAAAGCTTATGTAAGGGCGCCATAATCATGGTTATTGGCGTTTTAATTTCATGCGAGATGTTAATGAAAAAACTCAGTTTCTTTTGAGAAAGTTCCTGTTCTTTGTGGTACAAATCAGCCTCATACTGTATTCTGTTTTTTAACCTTTCTGTGTATTTGGTGTAGCGGGTAAATAGGTAAAGCAAACCAAGTAGCACCAAACCATAAACAAAGTAAGCCCAACTGGTTTTCCACCATGGTGGCAATACGGTTATTTTTAACTTGCGTGGCACATTGTTCCAAACGCCACTATTGTTGGCCGCTTTAACCAAAAAGGTATATTCTCCTGGTTCTAAGCCAGTATAAGTTACCGCCTTTTGGTCTGTAACATAGTGCCAAGTATCTTTATTTAAGCCTTCAAGCTTATAGGCATAACTATTTCTTTCGGGGTAAATGTAATTGAGCGCAACATATTCTATGGTGAAATAACTCTCATCATAATCCAAAACTATTTCTTTCACATAATCTATAGGCGTACTTATTACGCTATCGGCCAGTTTGCCTTTATTAAGTATGGTAAAGTTTGTGAAAATAATGTTGGGTATCTCTTTATTATAGCTAATTTTTGTCGGAAAAAAACTACTGATTCCGTTAATTCCACCAAAAAACAATTCACCGTTTGTGTTTTTTAGAGATGAACCTTTTATAAACTGGTTACTTTGCAAGCCATCCAATACGGTATAATTTGTGGTTTCAATATCCGCTTTTGATAAGGGAAAATCATCGGATTTAATTACAACTTTAACTATGCCTTTATTGCTACTGACCCAAAGTGCACCTGTACTGTCTTCTTCAATTGCATGGATATTGTTATTTCCCAAGCCATGTTTAGAGTTGATGACATAAAACTTCTTTGTTTTTTCGTCGAAATAATTTAAACCCCCGCCGTTTGTACCTACCCATAACCTGTTTTTTGAATCGGTAAATAAACAGGATATTGAATTGTTGCTTAAGCTAAATAAATTATTTGTCTCAAAAGTATAGGAACTTGTTTTACCGGTTTTAAGATTTATTTTGCTTAAACCCGAAAGCAAATAACCAACCCATAAATTTTCTTTTTGCAAAAGCAAACAAGATACGTTGCTAGATGCAAGTTTTCCATTTAATGGCGTATAAGATTTGATTATTTTTTTGTCTTTGATCAAATGCAAACCACCGTAGTTGGTACCCACCCACAGCCCATACGGTGAGGTTAAAAAATAATAATCATGGTTAAACTCTACATTAAATCCTTTTTGGATGTCTTTAAACTCTGTAAATGTTTTACTTTGTATATTAAAAATCAACATTCCGGCAGATGTACCTAGCCAGAGCAGGTTTTTATTTTTGCTATCAAAAGCAACATCCTTAACAAAATTATACAAAACGTTAGGGCTGTTGTATTTAAACACTTCAACCTTTCCGGTACTTTTATCCCAATAATTTAAACCACCACCATCTGTTGCTATCCAAAACTTGTCGCTTTCCCCATCAACACCTAAAATACTATTAACTTCTTTGTTTGATAACGGATCTGGATCGCCTTGTCTTATTCCTTTAAAGGAAAAAATATTTGAAAAATTATAGATCAAATTGATGCCACCGGCATAAGTGCCCATCCAAATATTTCCGGACTTATCTTTGAAAATACATTTTACAGAAGGGTGGCTTAAAGAATTTTCGGCACTTAAGCTAGGCGAATATCCATGATTTTCAATTTTACCAGAGGATAAATTAAGGATACTTAACCCCATTTTGGTGGCCATCCAGAGATGTTGGTTGTCTTTAAAAAAAATATCTCTTACCGTATTACTAAGTATTCCTTTGTCTTTTCGGTAATTAACAACTGTGTTCTCTTTAGGCCTGTAAATAAAAACACCATCGTTTTCTGTAGCAAAACAAAGTGTTTTATCTTTGGATTCTTCAATTGATTGTATCCATGAATTACTCAAACTTTCCTGCAG
>DASSWV010000479.1:0-3971 GCA_035704545.1 Pelobium sp. | reverse complement strand
ATTAAAATTTCATTCAAAATCATTTACTGCCTTTTTGTGGGCTAAAAATATATCATGGCAAAAGATTATTTCAATCCGGACGATTTAAAAAAATTCGGGAACATTACAGAATTCCAAAAACCATTGGGGGATAAATTCTTTGAATATTATGGCGAAGTTTTTAAAGAAGGCGCATTAACCGTAAGAGAAAAATCGTTGATTGCACTTGCGGTTTCCCACGCGGTTCAGTGCCCCTATTGTATTGACGCGTACTCTTCAGACTGTTTACAGAAAGGCGCTGATGAGGAACAAATGATGGAAGCAGTTCACGTGGCTTCCGCAATTAAAGCTGGCTCTACCTTAGTTTATGGAGTGCAAATGATGAACCACGTGAAAGATAAAATTATGTAGTTATGGGTGTTAAACAAGTTTCGAAATCTTTAAAAGCATCTGGAAGTGCCCTGGGCAATACCTTTTACCAGTTGAAAGTATTATCACAAAAAGACGTTCAGGATGGTGCTTATGAGAGCTTTTACAAAAAAATAAAAAAAGCAGGTGTAGATTTTATAAAGGTGTCTGAGTTGGAGGTCTTCCAGATCAACATCGGTAAACTGTGTAACCAAACCTGTTCACATTGCCATGTTGATGCTGGTCCGGATAGGACAGCCGAAAACATGTCTTTTGAAACTTTAGAAAAGTGTCTTTACCTGATTAAAACTTACCATTTTAAAAAGGTAGATATTACTGGCGGTGCGCCAGAAATGAACGCTTACTTCAAATGGTTTGTTGAAGAATGTACCAAAGCTGGTGTGGAGGTTATGGTGCGCTGCAACCTAACTATTATTATGGCGAACAAAAAATACCATGATTTACCCGAATTTTTTAAAGCGAACAATGTACATGTGATTTCTTCTTTGCCCTCTTTTTCTGCGATGAGGACTGATGCCCAACGTGGTGATGGTGTGTTTGAAGATTCAATTGCTGCACTGAAAAAATTGAATGCCGTGGGTTACGGTGCAGAAGGAAGTGGGTTGATCATCGATTTAGTTTATAATCCGTCGGGCGCTTATTTACCCGGCGATCAAAAATCAATGGAAGCGGAGTTCAAAAGACAGCTAAAGCGCAAATTCGATATTGTGTTTAATAGTTTATTCGCGATTACCAATTTACCAGTTAGCCGCTTTTTAGATTACTTGCTAGAAACCAATAAATATTTAGCTTATATGCATGAATTGGTTAACGCTTTTAACCCGGCTACTTTGGATGGTTTGATGTGCAAAAACACCATTAGCATAAGTTGGGATGGGTTTATGTACGATTGCGATTTTAATCAGATGTTGGATTTAAAACTCACTGGAAACGCAAAACATATCGATGATTTTGATTTTGAGGAACTATTGAATCGCAAAATTATCGTAAACAACCACTGTTATGGCTGTACCGCTGGGGCGGGAAGCAGCTGTGGTGGAGAAATCACATAATGTATGATTAAACCACATAAGAATATAGGGAAAACACAAAACGCTAAAATCGACTGCCAACTATGTTTTTATGCGGTTTAATACAACCTCAAAAAGAACTATAAAGAACCATAAACGCTAAGAATCAACTGCCAGCTAAGTCCCTCCTATGTGGTTTAAAATAACCGCAAAAGAAATATAAAAACTCTTAAAATGTCAAAATCAACCAGACCAGCTAATTTATTTATTAGAACCAGGTCTATTTTTACGATGGTAATGTCCTTTGGCTTGCTGAACTTCGTCTTTGCGCAAAACTTAAAAATAAGCGGAACAATTATAGACCAAGTATCCGGCGAAAAAATCATCGGCGTAAGTATCAAAGAAAAAAACAAACCTAACAATGGCACTGCGAGCAATACTAACGGTAAATTTGGTTTATATGTGTCATCGGCAGGGGCTGTTTTAGTGGTCAGCTATATCGGTTACAACACCAAAGAAATCGCGTTAAACGGAAAAACTGACCTCTTAATAAGTCTAAATCCCGGTTTACTGCTTAACGAAACCGTAGTAACTGCCCTTGGCGTTGAACGCGAGTCGAAATCACTGGGTTACAACATCCAACAGATCCAGGCCAAAGAAATATCCGAGGTAAAATCAGTCAATTTTTTAGATAACATTACTGCCAAAGTTGCGGGTGTAACCATTACACAGGGCGCAAGCGGTGTGGGTTCTAGTTCTAAGATTGTTATCCGTGGCGAAAGTTCGTTTGCCAACAATAATCCACTTTTTGTGGTAAACGGCATCCCAATTAACAATACTAGCATCGTTCCTCGGTCGGTAGAAGCACCATCTAGTTTCCAGGCAATTGATTTTGGTAACGGCGCAATGGACATTAACCCCGATGACATTGCATCTGTCTCCATTTTAAAAGGAGCCGCTGCTGCGGCACTTTATGGAAGCCGAGCCGCTAACGGTGTGATTTTAATTAACACCAAAGACGGCAGCGATAGCAAAGGTTTTGGTGTGAGTTTTAATTCTACCACCTCTATTGAAACACCTTTTAAATTGCCCGAGTTTCAAAACACTTATGGGCAAGGAAACAGCGGAAGTTTTGCTTTTAAAGATGGTTTAGGAGGTGGTGTAAATGATGTTTTAACGTATTCTTACGGTCCAAGGTTAGATCAAGGAACTTTAATTGCACAGTATGATAGCCCAGTAACTTTGCCCGATGGAACTATACTAAGAGGTGGTGATATTGGTGCTTACAGTGGTGTACCCATTACGCCCACTCCATTTGTTTCGCACCCAGATAACTTAAAAAACTTTTATCAAACCGGCAGAACTTTCATCAATAGCTTGGCTTTTAGCGGCAAATACAACACAGGCAATTACCGTTTATCTTACACCGATTTTAATAGCGAGTCATTTATTCCCGGTGTAAATTATTTAAGGAAAAACGTTTCGGCAAACCTTAATTTTCAGCCTACACGAAAGCTCAGCGCAACATCAACCATCATCTATCAAAACGCAAAAAGCGATAATCGCCCGTCAAGCGGATACGGTTCTGAGAACTTGCAGTATGGTTTAATGGCTTGGTTACCCCGCTCACTAGCTATTGAACCGTTAAAAAATTACTGGCAAACTGGTTTAAAAGATTTAAGGAATTACTCGTACAACTATGCCTATTTTGACAATCCCTATTTCATTTTAAAAGAAAACAGAAACGAGCTGAACAAGGATAGAATTTTTGGAAATATTGCTTTGAAATATGATGTTTTACCCAACCTTTATATACAGTTAAGGAGCGGTATGGATTATAGTAAAGAGGACAGAAGACTGTTGAGACATTATAGCACCAATCGTTTTAAAAATGGCGCTTACGCAGAACACAATGTTTTATTTAGAGAAATTAACACAGATGTTTTAATTAATTACAGCAAAAAAGTAAACGATTTTGGCTTTGATGTTTCGTTGGGAGGCAACCAAATGTCGCAGAATTTTAAAAGCAACCAAATCCAAACATCTGCTTTAGCACAACCTGCTTTATTTACTTTGGCAAATGCAGCAACCCCCTTAGAAATCTTCACTTTTGCAAGCAAAAAACGCATCAACAGCGTTTACGGAAGTGCAAAATTCAGCTTTAAAAACTATCTGTTTATCGATGTAACCGGCAGAAACGATTGGTCGAGCGCATTGGCCACACCTTTCAGCACTTCAAACACATCTTTCTTTTACCCATCGGTTTCTGCAGGCTTTGTGCTTTCGGAGCTAGTTGAAATACAAAAAGTGTCATTCTTCAAACTAAGAGCAAGTTACGCTCAAATAGGTAATGATACCGACCCTTACCAAACCACAGGTGCTTTTGTGCCTGCAACACCTTACAAAGGCTCCCCAACATTATCCGACCAAAACATTATTGCAAACCCAGGTTTAAAACCCGAACAAACCAAATCAGCAGAATTTGGTGCTGATTTACGCTTTTTTGGTGATCGGCTAGGGATTGATGCTACCTACTATAACGCCATTACAGAA
>DASSWV010000454.1:0-3252 GCA_035704545.1 Pelobium sp. | reverse complement strand
TAAATTAGGCTTGTTTGAAGATCCCTACAAATATTGTGATGAAAACAGAGCGGCAACAAAAATTTATACAGCAGCCAATAGAGCTGCTGTACGCGATGCTGCTACCAAAAGTTTTGTGTTGTTAAAAAATGAAGGCAACTTACTTCCAATTAAAAAATCTGGAGCTATTGCGTTAATAGGCCCATTGGCAGACTCAAAAGTAAATATGCCCGGCACTTGGGCAGTTTCTGCCGATTTAAGTAAAGCTATTTCATTAAAAACAGGTTTAGAGGAAGCGGTAGGCAATCAAGCTGATATTATTTACGCAGTAGGATCTAATTTATTGGAAGACCCAGCTTATCAAACTAGGGCAACCATGTTTGGTAGAGATATACCAAGGGATAACCGCTCTGAAGAAGCGATGATTAAAGAAGCAGTTGATGCAGCAAAAAAATCGGATGTGGTGGTTGCTGCTTTGGGCGAAAGTTCTGAGATGAGTGGAGAAAGCGCTAGCCGTACCAATATTCAAATTCCGGCAATTCAGCAACGTTTGTTAAAAGCTTTATTGGCAACAGGAAAGCCCGTGGTTTTGGTGCTGTTTAACGGAAGACCGTTGGATTTATCTTGGGAAAACGAAAACGTTCCAGCTATTTTGGATGTTTGGTTTGGCGGTTCAGAAACAGGTCATGCAATTGCCGACGTACTGTTTGGCGATGTTAATCCATCAGGGAAATTAACAGTTACATTTCCGCAAAACGTCGGACAAATTCCAATTTACTACAACCATAAAAACACTGGCCGTCCGTTGCCAGAAGGCAAATGGTTCCAAAAGTTCCGTTCCAATTATTTAGATGTTACCAACAAACCACTTTATCCATTTGGTTATGGCCTAAGCTATACCACTTTTGAAATATCCTCGCCAAAACTCAGCAAAAGCAATATGACAGCTTCTGAAACAATTTTGGTAACAGTTGATGTAAAAAACTCAGGCACAAAAGCAGGGGAAGAAGTGGTTCAACTGTACATCAGAGATATGGTAGGGTCTATAGTAAGGCCAGTGAAAGAATTAAAAGGTTTCCAAAAAGTGATGCTAAAAGCCGGAGAAACCAAAACGCTCACTTATGAAATAAAAGAAGAAACTTTGAAATTTTATAACGCCGATTTAAAGCATGTTGCAGAGCCTGGAGACTTTAAAGTATTTGTAGGAAACAGTTCAGAAAATGTTAAAGAAGCAGATTTTAAGTTAATTGATTAGTATTATACATTTTTTTAATATCGATTTTTCTGTATGAAAACTATTGCGTTTAAAACCATTTGGATATTATTGTTGATGCCTTCTCTGGCTTTGGCTCAAACAAAAAACGACTTTTTAAAAGATGTTTTTATTTCAAGAGGAGACACCTTGCCCCTAAGGATTTTATATCCAGAAAACTTTGATCCATCAAAAAAGTATCCTTTGATGTTGTTTTTACACGGTCGGGGGGAAAGTGGAAATGATAACGAACGGCAATTGACTCATGGTTCAAAAATGTTTTTAGATCCTGAGTTTAGGAAAAACTATCCGGCGGTGGTTATATTCCCTCAATGCGGAAATGACAGCTATTGGGCTAACGTAAAAATTACAACAAACGAAAAAGGCAAGAGAAATTTTGATTTCAGAACCTGTGGAAAGCCTACAAAAGCCATGCGCCTGCTTAGCAAATATGTGGATGGGCTTGACGATTTACCTTACTTAGATGATGATCGCTTTTACGTTGGCGGACTTTCTATGGGCGGTATGGGTACTTACGAATTGTTACGGAGAGAAAGAAATACTTTTGCTGCGGCTTTTGCAATCTGCGGAGGTGATGATCCAAAGAATGTGAGAAAATATGACGATGTTCCTTTATGGTTATTCCATGGAGAAAAAGATGATATAGTTGATCCGCAGTTTACTAAAGACATTGCCATGGAATTGGAGAGACGGGGTGCAACCTATAAATTGACAATTTACCCTAAAGCAAACCACAACAGTTGGGACAGCGCTTTTGCAGAAAAAGAATTGTTGCCTTGGCTTTTTTCGCATAAAAAAGATTAATGAGCCCGGGATTTAAAAATTATCTGTAACAGTTTAATTGTAATTATCGTAACGTGGGATAACTCGGCAAAATCTTTGCTAAGTTTAATTAAATATCACACTCGTTTATGAAAAATCGCATCCATATCCTATCGTTTATTGCTTTAATGATTGGCTTTAGTGCCTGTAAATCGTTAAATCAAAGTGCAGATTCTGTGCACAACAGCAGAAATTCTTTAGATTGGCAAGGCGTTTACACCGGCGTGTTGCCTTGTTCAGATTGTGGAGGAATACAAACAGTCATCCATTTGGATACCAACAACAATTATAGGTTAGAAACTACTTACTTGGATAAGCCTGGTGAAACTGAGATCAAAACAGGAACTTTTAGCTGGGATAAAAGTGGTGGTAGAATTGCGCTCAACAATTTAAGTAAAACCGCCTACCCAACGTACTATTTAGTAGGAGAAAATCAGTTGGTACAATTGGATCTAAACGGAAAACCCGTTATGAACGAGTTAGCCAGTAAATACATTCTAAAGCGAGAGCAAAATCCAATTGTAGAAAAATATTGGAAACTGGTAGAACTTAACGGAAAAACGATTGCTCCGCCAGCAGAAGGCGAGCGAGAACCACACCTGATTTTAAAGTCTTTAGATAATAGGGTCACTGGAAACGGAAACTGTAATGGTTTCGGCGGAATTTATGAAATATTACCTGGAAACAGGATTCGCTTCTCTCAAATTATATCAACAATGATGGCCTGTCCTAATCTTAACGTTGAGCAAGAATTATTTAAAGTTTTGGAAACGGCAGATAACTTCAGCTATCATGATGATACAATGACTTTGAATAAAGCTAAAATGGCACCTTTAGCAAAATTTGTAGCAGTATATTTTTAGCTCAAGTTAGTGTTTTAGGTAGTTTATGATGATGGTTAAGTCGTCTTTTCCGGTCTGTTTAAGTCCGTGTGAACTACCGGGTCTTGTTAAAATGGCATCACCTGCTTTAACTTTAAAAGTTTTGCCGTTCATCTGCATTTCTCCGGTACCGCTTACTATGTAATAAATTTCGTCCTCTTTTTGAAGATGGTACCCGATTGCCGAGCCTGGCTTAAAAACCCGTTTCCTAAAAACCAGCTTTAAGTCTTCGGCTTTAGCAAAAAAACTGTAACCGATGGTTTTGCCACCACCATTATGAGAGCCAGCTTGTTTAAG